>CALDFO010000472.1 GCA_937942205.1 uncultured Alphaproteobacteria bacterium | reverse complement strand
TTCCACCTGCGCCAGGATGGCGGCGATATTGGCGCCGAAACCTTCATGGCCCTGCATCCGCATGGTGCCGGTCTCCTGACCATCAGGCAGCAGGCGTTCGGGTGCCAGCTTTTCGCAGCCCAGGCCGATCACCAGCACCTCGCCGCCGAAGTTCGGGTTCTTGGCCAGGTTCTGCAGGGTGCGGATCGGCACCACCGCCTGGGGCGCGGTGATGGCGACGCCGCAGCCATAGCCGTGGGTCAGCACCACCACATCGTCCACATTGGGGTATTTGGGCAGCAATTCGGCCTTGATGCGCCGCAGAGCATATTCCATCGTGCCCGCCACGCATTGCACACTGGTCGAGATGGCCAGGATATTCTTGGTGCCCACCGTGCCGTCGGCGTTGCGATAGCCTTCAAAGGTATAGCCGGTCAGTGGTTCGGCGGGCGGCGGCGGGCGGGTCGCCATCTCCAGCGCCTCCAGCGGCGGCGCGGTGCCCATCACCACATTGTCCTCGTTGACCCAGTCGCCGCGCCGGATATCGCCTTTGGCGGTGCCGATCACCTCGTTATAGCGACGGATATCGCCGCCGTCCGGAATGTCCGCCAACGCCACCTTGTGACCCTGGGGCACGAAATGGTTCAGCACCAGCCCGTCGGGGAATTCCGTTCCGGCGGGCAGGCCCAGATCGTTGACGATGATGGCGACATTGTCCTGCGGCGACACCCGGATGCGGCGCGGCGGTTCGTGCGGGGCTTTGGCCTGGATATTCATGCCGCTTTTATAGCATGGCGGCCGCGTCCCGGCAGACCCCAAGGGGGCGGAATCAAACCAAAGACGGCATCGTCCCATGCGCCGGACGCAATCTTGGCGCGCGGTTCAGCGCACCAGGCAGGGTTTCTTGGGATCGAAACGCCAGCCAGGGATCAGGAACTGCATGGCGGCGGCATCGTCGCGCGCCCCATCGCCCAGCGTCTTGTAGAGAGCATGGGCTTTTTCCACTTCCGCCATGTCGATCTCCACGCCCAGCCCGCCGCAGCTGGGCACCGCGACCAGGCCGCCCTTGATCCGGAACGGCTCCCGGGTCAGGCGCTGGCCGTCCTGCCAGATCCAGTGGGTGTCGATGGCGGTAATGTTGCCGGGCGCGGCGGCGGCGACATGGGTGAACATGGCCAGCGAGATGTCGAAATGGTTGTTGGAATGGCTGCCCCAGCGCAGGTCGCGGTCGGCGCACATCTGCGCCACCCGGACCGAGCCGCGCATGGTCCAGAAATGCGGGTCGGCCAGCGGAATGTCCACGCTGCCCAGGTCCACCGAATGCACCATCTGGCGCCAGTCGGTGGCGATCATGTTGGTGGCGGTGGGCAGGCCGGTGCGGCGGCGGAACTCCGCCATGATCTCGCGGCCGGAAAAACCGGCCTCCGCGCCGCAGGGGTCTTCGGCATAGGCCAGGACGTCGCCGCGCCCCTTGCACAGCGCCACCGCTTCCTCCAGCGACCAGGCGCCGTTGGGATCGAGCGTGATGCGCGCCTTGGGAAAGCGTTTGGCCAGCGCCTCGATGGACTTGATCTCTTCGGCGCCCGCCAGAACGCCGCCCTTCAGCTTGAAGTCGTTGAAGCCATAGCGTTCATAGGCCGCCTCGGCGGTGCGGACGATGGCGTCCGGCGTCAGCGCCACCTCGTCGCGGACTTCAAACCATTTGTTTCCGGTCTGGCCGTGGCGATAGGGCAGGCTGGTCTTGGTGCGGTCGCCGATGAAGAACAGATAGCCCAGCATCTCCACTGCGTCGCGCTGTTGGCCTTCGCCCAAAAGGGCGGCCACCGGCACTTCCAGATGCTGGCCCAGCAGGTCCAGCAGGGCGCATTCCAGCGCCGCCTGCACATGCACGGTGGTCCGCAGGTCGAAGGTCTGAAGGCCCCGTCCGCCCGCATCGCGGTCGGCGAAGCGGCGGCCCACCTCAAGCAACACGCGGTTCCAGTCGCCGATCCCGGCCCCCATCACGATGTCGCGCGCGTCCTCCAGCGTCTGGCGGATCTTCTCGCCGCCCGGCACCTCGCCGACGCCGGTATTGCCGGCGCTGTCGGTCAGGATGACGATGTTGCGGGTGAAGATCGGGCCATGCGCCCCCGACAGGTTCAGCAACATGCTGTCCTGCCCGGCGACGGGTACGACCTTCATTGCGACGATACGGGGCGCGCCCGTGATCCGTTCGGCGGCTTTGTCTGACATGGTGATGCTTCCGGTTCTCAGGCTGTGCGCAGGACCACGCGCTTGATCTCGCCGGTGATGAAGGCATAACTCACCATGGCGATGACCGAATGGGCGAAGACGAAGACCAGCGCCAGTTCCCAGTTGTTGTTGGTGGTGGCCAGGATGTAGGCGATGCCCAGCGGCGTGAAGATGCCGGCGGCGTTGCCGAACAGGTTGAAGATGCTGCCCGACAGGCCGGTGGCGTCGCGCGGCGCGGCGTCGCTCATCACCGCCCAGCCCAGCGAGGCGATGCCCTTGCCGAAGAAGGCCACGGCCATGAACACCAGCACCAGCACGCGCGAATCCGTGAAGTTGCACGCCAGGATGGCGCAGCTCACCACCAGGCCCAGCAGGATGGGAATCTTGCGCGCCTTGGACAGCGGCAGACCCTTTCTCAGCAGCGCGTCCGACAGCACGCCGCCCAGGATGCCGCCCACCCAGCCCGCCAGCGCGGGCGCGGCGGCGGCGAAGCCGGCTGCGGTGAGCGACAGGCCGCGCGCCTTGACCAGATAGACCGGGAACCAGGTGGCGAAGAAATAGGTCATGGCGGTGATGCAATATTGCGCCAGATAGATGCCCAGCAGCATCCGGTTCGCCAGAAGCTGCCCGGCGGCGTCCCAGCGGATTTTCTGGGGACCGCTGGCGGGCTTGTCCAGGTTCACCAGCGCGCCGCCTTCCTCGATATAGGCCAGTTCGCGCTTGCTCACCGATTTGTGGCGTGCGGGCGAATGCACCACCACCCAGAACAGCGCCCAGCTGACCAGGCCGATGGCGCCCATCACCATATAGACATGCTGCCAGCCATAGACGTCGGTCAGCCAGCCCATCAGCGGCGCGAAGGCGACCAGCGAGAAATATTGCGAGGAGTTGAAGATCGCGCTGGCGGTGCCGCGCTCGGAATTGGGAAACCAGTTGGCCACGATGCGGGCATTGGCGGGGAAGGACGGGGCTTCGGAGAAGCCCACCATCACCCGCAGCATCACGATGCTGATCCACACCAGCTCGAAGGCCAGCGCGGCGGCGAAGGACTGCAGGAAGGTGAAGATGGACCACAGGGCGATCGCCCACAGATAGACGGCGCGCGAGCCGAAACGGTCCAGGAGCGCGCCGCCCGGAATCTGCGCCGCGGCATAGGACCAGGCGAAGGCCGAGAACATCCAGCCCAGTTGCACGGTGGAAATCGAGAATTCCTCCGCCATGTGCGAGGCGGTGTAGGACAGGGTGGCGCGCTCGGCGTAATTGACCGAGGAGACGATGAACAGGACCGCGATGATCCAGAAGCGGACATGGCTGTTGCGGCTGTCGTCGGTGACGCTGGTCATGATCGCTGCCCCTGGATGGCCGCGTGTGGACTCACGGACGCGGTGTTATTGGCCTGGAAGGTTAGGCGCGCCAAGCTTGGCGCGTCCAAGCCAAAGGTTCAAGCGATCAATGCCCCAAACGCATTAATCCGGCATCTCGTCGGATGCCGCGGCCGCGTCGCCGCCTTCGGGGTGCAGCAGGCCCAGAAAGGCCCCCAGCGCCGGATTGTCGTTGTCGGCGCGCCAGGCGGCATACAGTTCCACCGGATGCGGCGGGTCGGTGACCACCGGGCGGAAATGCACATCATCGAAATGCAGCGACATGGCCGCCTCCGGCACCACCGCCGCGCCGATCCCGGCCCGCACCAGCGCCAGCATGGAGTGGATCTGGCTGAGGGACTGCACCACGCGCGGCGTCACGCGCGCCGCCTTGAACAGCCCGTCCAGCATGTCGTGGAAATAGCGCGCCCCTTCCGGGGCGTACATCACCAGGGGGGCGTCGTCGAAATCGGCCAGCGACAGCGACGCCTGGGCCAGCCGGCCGTCGCCCACCGGCAGGGCCGCCACCAGGCCCTCGCTCGCCACCTTCAAGGTGGTGAACTCGCTGCGGGCGATGGGCGGGCGCAGCAGGCCCACATCGATGCGGCCGGTCAGCAGGCTTTCGATCTGCTCGGCGCTGACCATTTCCTTCAGCGCGACATGGATATTGGGGGCGGCCGAGGCGCGTTGCAGCAGCAGGCGCGGCAGGAAGCTGTAGCCGCTGGCGGCGGTGAAGCCCAGGGTGATGGTCCCGGCCTCGCCGGTGGCGATGCGGCGGGTGGCCAGGGCGGCGCTCTCGGTCAGGCGCAGGATGCGGCGCGCTTCCAGAAGAAACACCCGGCCCGCCGGGGTCAGCTTGACGGTCCGGCTGGTGCGGTCCAGCAGCTTCACGCCCAGCACATGCTCCAGAAGCTGGATCTGCCGCGACAGCGGCGGCTGGGTCATGTTCATGCGCGCCGCGGCGCGGCCGAAGTGGAGTTCTTCGGCCGCCGCCACGAAACAGCGCAACTGGTGAAGCTCGAACTGCGATCCGAAAGATGGTCCTGTCATGGGACCAGCTTAACCCAAAGCCGCGCCGCTTAAACCGGCTTGGTGGCCTTGATCAGCGTGGTCAGGCGCTGCTGCTGCTCGGCGGTCAGGTCGGTCAGGGGCGTGCGCACCGGGCCGGGGTCGCGGCCGACCGCGGCCAGGCCCGCCTTGACGATCGAGACGGCATAGCCCTTGCTCTCGTTGCGGATATCCAGATAGGGCAGCACGAACTCCTTCAGGCCCTTCATCACCTTGCCGTGATCCTTGGCGCGCACCGCGTCGTAGAAGGCCAGCGCCCATTCCGGCATGAAATTGTAGATCGCCGAGGAATAGGTGGTCACGCCCATCTCCAGATAGGGCAGGGCGAAGGTTTCCGCCGTGGGCAGGCCGCCGACATAGGTCAGCCGGTCGCCCAGCTTGGCATAGATCCGCATCATCAGTTCGACGTCGCCCACGCCGTCCTTGAAGCCGACCAGGTTGGGATTGCGGTCGCACAGGCGGGCCACGCTGTGCTCGTTCAGGACGGCATTGTCGCGGTTGTAGACCACCACGCCCAGCCGGGTGGCTTTGCACACCGCCTCGACATGGGCGATCAGGCCCTCCTGATTGGGCGTCATCAGGTAATTGGGCAGCAGCAGGATGCCGTCGGCGCCATTGGCCTCGGCCGACCGGGCCAGGTCCACCGCGATGGCGGTGCCATAGCCCGCGCCCGCGACCACCGGGGTCTGGCCCTTGGTTTCGGCCACCGCGGCGGCCACCACCTTGCCCACCTCGGCGGGGGTCAGCGAAAAGAATTCGCCGGTGCCGCCGGCCGGGAACAGGCCGGTCAGGCGCTTGAAGGACAGCAGCCAGGCGCAATGCTCGCGATAGGCGGCTTCCTGGAACTGCTGGTCCTTGTCGAAATGGGTCACGGGGAAGGACAGGAGGCCCTTGGCCAGGGTTTGCGCCAATTCCTGCGGCGACATCTTGCTCATCGTTCCAACTCCCTGCATGACGGATTGATATGACCGGGGCGAACCTAGCCGGGGGTACCCGGCGGGTCCAACCCAAAGTGGCTATGGACCGATGCGGTTTTTGGATGGGCGTGCTAAACCCGTCCGGCAAAGACGGGAGCCGGGATGCACCGCAGGGACATTTTGAAACAGGCGGGGGCCGCCATGATCGCCAGCCAGATTCCGCAAGCCGCCTTCGCGCAGTCGTCCGCCGCCTGGGATACGGCGACACTGGAAGCGGCCGCCGCCGTGATGAACGACTGGACGCGCGACGGCCGGGTGCTGGGCGCCTCCATCCTGGTGCAGCAGGGCGCCAACCAGTTCTACCGCAACTATGGCGCCGCCCAGGGCGGCGCGCCGGTGTTCCTTCTGGCCTCCATCACCAAGCCGATGACGGCGGCGGCGGTGATGACCCTGGTGGATGCGGGCAAGCTGTCGCTGGATGACACGGTGACGCGCTTTTTCCCCAGCTTCACCGGCGACGGGCGCGAGACCATCACCATCCGCCATTGCCTGACCCATACCAGCGGCCTGCCCGACATGCTGGCCGATGACGAGCTGCTGCGCGAAAAGAAAGCTCCGCTTACCGCCTATCGCGACGGAGCGCTGGTCGCGCCGCTGAAATTCAAGCCCGGCACCAGCTATTCCTATTCCAGCATGGGCATCCTGTTTTGCGCCCAGATCGCCGAAATGCTGTCCGGCAAGGCGTTTCCGCAATTTATCGCCGACACCGTGTTCACGCCTTTGGGCATGACCAATACCACGCTGGGGCTGGGCGGCCGCGACAAGTCCGCCACCGTGCCCAGCCAGGCCATCCCTGCCAACACGCCCGCGGGGCAGAAAAGCTGGAAGGACTGGAACTGGAACAGCGATTACTG
>CALDFO010000471.1 GCA_937942205.1 uncultured Alphaproteobacteria bacterium | reverse complement strand
CGCTGGCCCAAGGACCGACACAGGCGCCAGCCCCCGAACCGGCCGCCGCCGCCCCGGCCGCCACCCCGGGCCCGGTCAAAGTTCCCATCGTGCCCACCCCGGTGTCCGGCACGCCGAAAATGGGGCCGGGCCAGAGCCTCACCGCCGCCCCCCATCCCATGACCGCATTCACCCCCGTCACCGACGCGGTGCTGCGCCGGCCCGACCCCAATGACTGGCTGATGCTGCGGGGCAATTACGAGGGCTATGGCTTTTCCACCCTCAAGCAGGTGGACCGGAGCAATGTGAAGGGCCTGCAGCTGATCTGGGCCCGCGCCATGGAAAGCGGCATCAACCAGGCCGCGCCGCTGGTCTACAAGGGCGTGATGTTCCTGGCCAATCCGGGCGACGTGATCCAGGCGCTGGACGCCGTCACCGGCGAGCTGTTGTGGCAGCATCGCCGCGCCCTGCCCCGCGACAAGCTGCGCAACACCTGGGGCCAGCGCAAGCGCAGCGTCTTCCTGTACGGCGACAAGCTCTATTTCGTGTCCTGGGACAATTTCCTGGTGGCGCTGGACGCCAAGACCGGCAAGCAGCTCTGGGAGGTGGACCGGGGCGGCGATTTCTATGTCGCCAACACCATGGGCCCCATCGTGGTGAATGGCGTCGTGCTGGCGGGCAGTTCCTGCCAGGAAGCACCCTTCGGCTGTTTCGTCACCGGCAACGATGCCGAGACCGGCAAGGAATTGTGGCGCAATTTCTTCATCCCGCGCATCGGCGAAAAGGGCGACGAGACCTGGGGCAAGGCCCCTTTCGAGAAGCGCTGGATGACCGGCATGTGGGGACCGATCACCCATGATCCGGCCACCGGCCTGATCTTCTACGGCTCCAGCGGTGTCGGTCCGGCGGCGGAAAGCCAGCGCAGGCAGCCCGGCGCCACGCTCTACGGCACCAACACCCGCTATGCGGTGGAGCCCCGCACCGGCAAGATCGTCTGGCAGCACCAGGTGCTGCCGCGCGACAACTGGGACCAGGAATGCACCTTCGAGATGCTGCCGGTGACGACGCCGGTGAATATCGATCCCCAGGCGCAAGGGCTGATGGCGGTGGGACGTGGGGTGAAATCCGGCACCGGGTCCGTGGGCCGCCGCACCCTGGTGGGGGTGCCCTGCAAGACCGGCATCCTGTGGAGCTTCGGTCTGGCCAAGGGCGATTTCCTCTGGGCCAAGTCCAACAGCCCGCAGAACCTGGTGTCGGCCATCGACGATCGCGGCCGGGTGACGGTGAACGAGGCGGTGGTGATGAGCGATCTGTCCAAGCGCTATTACCAGTGCCCCGGCCATGCGGGCGGGCGCGACTGGCCCTTCACCGCCTACAGCCCCGAGCGCAACGTCCTCTATATCCAGAGCCAGAATATGTGCGCCGACATGCGCAACATCGCCGAGCGCGAGCCGGTGCCGTCGGGCCAGTATCATGTCCAGGGCAATTACGGCCTGGCCAAGGGCTATGACACGCTGGGCCGCATCGACGCGGTGTCGCTGGAGACGGGCCGCACCCTGTGGACCTGGAACACCCGCGCCTCCAACTATTCGCCCATCCTGGCGACGGCGGGCGGGCTGTTGTTCAACGGCGGCATGGACCGTTACTTCCGCGCCTTCGATCAGGAAAACGGCACGGTGCTGTGGCAGACCCGGCTGGGCTCGCAGGCGTCGGGCACGCCCGTCACCTACAGCGTGAACGGCCGCCAATACATCGCCGTGGTGGGCGGCGGCGGTTACAACCGGCACGGACCGCTGACGATCCCGGAGATCGACCAGCCCAGCGGCGGCAACATGGTCTATGTCTTCGCCCTGCCGGAGACACCGCAATGAAGCGGCTTCCCATGACGGCGCTGGTTCTGCTGTTGGGAACGCCTGTCGCAACAGCCCAGCCGCCGGGCGATCCGGTGTTCAGCAAGACCCGCATCGGCTGGAACCAGCCGGTCAAGCCGTTCCGCGTCATCGGCAACGTCTATTATGTCGGCATGGCCGGGGTCAGCGCCTTTCTGATCACCACCCCGCAGGGCCATATCCTCACCGATGGCGGCCTGCCCGAAAGCGCCGCCCCGATCGCGGCCAACATCAAGGCGCTGGGCTTCGACATCAAGGATGTGAAGATCCTGCTGAACAGCCACGCCCATTTCGACCATTCCGGCGGACTGGCCAAACTGAAAGCCGACAGCGGCGCGCGCCTCTATGCCAGCGCCGCCGATCGCCCGATCCTGGAAAGCGGCCATATCGGCTGGGGTCCGGCCGCCAAGGTGGACGCGCCACCCGTGCATGTGGACCGCGCCTTCCAGGACGGCGACAGCTTCAGCCTGGGCGGCGTCACCCTGACCGCGCACATCACGCCCGCCCACACGCCCGGATGCACGACCTGGACCATGCCTTTGACCGACAAGGGCGTGACCCATCAGGTGATGTTCTTCTGCTCGATCAGCGTGGCGGGCAATCCGCTGGTGGGCAACACAGGCTATCCCGACATCGTGGCGCGGTATCGCGCCGGGTTCGCCAAGCTGGACAAGATGAAGGCCGATGTCTTTCTGGCGCCGCATGGCGACCAGTTCGGCATGAAGGACAAGCTGGCGCGGGTGAAACCGGGCGCGGCCAATCCCTTTGTCGACTCCGGTGAGCTGCCGAGTTTTCTGGCCGCTCAGAAAACCGCCTTTGAAGCCGAGCTGGCTCGGCAACAGGCCACCGCCAAGCCCTGACGTCCCACCCTTACAAACCAGACTGGCAGACCAGACTGGACCCTGCGACAGAAAATCCAGGGTCGGGGGCCGCTTTTCTCTTGATCTAACTTTGGAACAGTTCTAACTTGCAATCTCAACAGAAACACAGTACCGGAGTGCACAAATGCTGACCATTGGCGACAAGTTCCCCGATTTTTCCGTCCAGGGCGTGGTTTCGACCAACCCGGCCGACGCCTTCCAGGCTTTCGACCAGAACAGCGACAAGGGCAAGTGGAAACTCGTCTTTTTCTGGCCCAAGGACTTCACCTTCGTCTGCCCCACCGAGATCGCGGGCTTCGGCAAGCTGAACGGCGACTTCCAGGACCGCGACACCGTGGTCTATGGCGTCTCCACCGACAGCGAGTTCGTCCATCTGGCCTGGCGCAACAACCATGCCGACCTCAAGGACCTGCCCTTCGCGATGCTGGCGGACACCAACCGCCGCCTCACCTCGGCGCTGGGCGTCCTTGACGAGGAAGCCGGCGTCGCCAAGCGCGCCACCTTCCTGGTGGACCCGGACGGCATCATCCGCTTCGCCTATGTCACCGACATGAGCGTGGGCCGCAATCCGCAGGAAGTGCTGCGCGTGCTCGACGCGCTTCAGACCGACGAGCTGTGCCCCTGCAACTGGAACAAGGGCGAAGACGTCCTGAAGCCGGCGGCCTGACCGGGAGCGACCGCCTGTGTCGGGCGGCGCGACCAAACCGAACGCAAGCGCCCCCGCTCCCCCAATCGCGGCGGCGCTCACTTCGCCCCCATCCGACAGGATGGGGGCGCTTTTCTCCCGACATGCCCCCGACATTCCAAAGCCAAGGAAAATCCCATGAGCATCGAAGCGCTGAAGAACGCCCTGCCCGAATACGCCAAGGACCTGAAGCTGAACCTCTCGTCGCTGGCCCAGGAAACCTTGCTGACCGAGCAGCAGCGCGCCGGCACCTTCATCGCCGTGGCGCTGGCCAGCCGCGAGCGCTCCACCACCAACGCGATCTTCAGCGAGTTCGCGTCCAAGCTGTCGCCCGAGGCGCTGAACGCCGCCCGCGCCGCCGCCAGCATCATGGCGATGAACAACATCTATTACCGCTTCAACCACCTGGCCTCGGCGCCCGACTATAAGACGCTGCCCGCCCGGCTGCGGATGAACGTGATCGGCAAGCCCGGCGTGGACAAGGTGGACTTCGAATTGTGGTGCCTGGCGGTGTCGGCCATCAACGGCTGCGGCGCCTGCATCGACAGCCATGAAAAGATTCTGCGCGACGGGGGCCTGTCCGCCGAACAGGTCCAGGCCGCGGTGCGGATCGCCGCCACCGTCCATGCGGTGGCCGCCACCCTGGACGGCGAAGCCCATAGCGCCGACCTGGCGGCGAACGCTGTCGCGGCGTAACGCCTGCACCCGTGCCCACTCCTCCCGCGGCGCACAGCGCCGTGCGGGGGGAGATGGCGCAGCGATGTGTTTGCGGAGCAAACCTGAGCTGCGACAGAGGGGGGCGATCTCGCATTGGCGGCAGGAATGGGCGCGCGTGCATTCGCCCGCGCTGCTGCCTTGTGGCGGTTTCACGGACCTGCTCTGCCTGCTGAGTAAGATCGCCGACGGCTCGCTGGACGATTATGGCGATCCCGGCAAATGGCCCACCTATGCGGTGAAACAATTGCCGCCGGCGGATTTCCGCCAGATCCAAGACAGCTATGCGGCCCGCCGCGATCAGGCGGCCGCACCCTAAAGCTGCGGCAGCGCCTGTTTCAGCCGTCCGCCGACCCGCACCGGGTCGATGCGGGTGGCCAGGCCGTTCGCGCCGGTCTGCACGAACACGCCGCAGACGGTGGCCGGACCGGCGGCGGGGCTGAAACGCTGTGACGACAGCTTGCGGGTAAAACGCTGCAAGGGCTCGGCCTTGTCCATGCCGATCACCGAGTCATAGTCGGCGCAGGCCCCCGCGTCGCATTGGAAGGCGGTTCCGCCGGGAAAAATCTGCGCGTCGCCGGTGGGCACATGCTGGTGGGTGCCGACCACCAGGCTGGCGCGGCCGTCGCAGAAATGGCCCATCGCCATCTTCTCGGATGTCGCCTCGGCATGGATGTCCACCACGATGGCGTCGGCGCCCTCGCCCAGCGGGCAGGCGGACAGTTCGCGCTCCACCGCGGCGAAGGGATCGTCCAGCGCATCCATGAAGACCCGGCCCATCACATTGACCACCAGCACGCTGCCGCCCGGCGTCTGATAGAGATTGGCGCCGCGGCCCGGCGTGCCCTTGGGATAGTTGGCGGGACGCAGGATACGGTCCTCGGCCGCGATGACGCCGTAGATCTCCTTCTGGTCGGCCCAGTGATTGCCGGTGGAGATCACATCAATGCCCATGGCGAAGAACTCCTCGGCGATGGCGCGGGTCAGGCCGAAGCCGCCCGCCGCATTCTCGCCATTGGCGATCACCAGATCGAGGTTCAGGCTGGCGCGCAGGCGCGGCAACTGGTCATGCACCGCGTCACGGCCGGGCTTGCCGATGATATCGCCCAGGAAAAGAATGTTCATCAGAAGCGCCGCAGGCCGTGTTCCGTCAGGATGGCGTCCAGGGCCATATCATGCGGCTCTGCCGGAAGCGAGGAGACTTCCTGCCCGGCATAGGCGATGCCGATGGCCGGTACTTTCAGGATTTCCAGGGTTCTGTCGTAGAAGCCGCCGCCATAGCCCAGCCGCCGCCCCGTGCCGTCAAAGGCCAGCAGCGGCACCAGCAGCACATCGGGCACCGCGCGCGGCCAGATATCCATCGGCTCGTGGATGCCGAAGGCGCCCGGCGCCAGCACCTCACCATCGGGGATGCGGTGGAATTCCAGCGGCAGGCCCCGCCCGGCCACGCGCGGGAAGGCGGCATGGCAACCCAGCGCCACCAGCCGCTCGATCAGCAGGGCGGGATCGGCCTCGTCCGGCAGGGCGTGATACGCACCCACAATCGCACCCTTGGGAATGGCAAGGGCCCCGGCATGGCGGGCGATAGCGGCGGCGAAGGTTTTGTCCGCCAGCGCGTAACGTCTTTCCCGCGCGGCGCGGCGTAATTCGGTTTTGTTGGTCTGAGTCTCGGACATTCGGAAAACGACATTAGCACAACCCCGCCTCCCCTTCGCGCGCGAAGCGCGCTGGAGGGGGAGGTGGTTTCAGCGAACGCGCGGAGCGAAGCGAGCGCGTGGAAGCTGAAACCGGAGGGGGTCATCAGAAAAACAAGCGGACGGAACCGTACTTGCCGTTGGTGTTTGGATCCTCACGGGCCTGCAGTGCAGGTGGGCGCCATATGACCAGGACCACGGCCCCGGTCAGGGACAGCTCCCGGTGAGTACCATTAAGGCCCCTGGGCATCGCTAACCTGACGCGCAAGACAGTATCCGTCCGCTTTCAATTTAGGCTTTCAGCGGGCCGGTTGAAAGTGCCGGACGGAGAGATTTTGCCCCGCCGTAGAAAGGGCAGGCCGGGGTGACAGCAAAAGTTGGATTCCCGCTTTCGCGGGAATGACAAAGGGCTGAGCATCAGGCTTGGGCGAGCCGTGCGGCAATATCTTCCAGCTTTTTCGCCGCGCTTTCCAGCGCGTCGGCGGCGGCGCTTTCGGCCTGCTGCGCCTTCAGGTGCAGCGACTGTTTCTCGCTGGAACTGGTGCTGACGGCCTGGGCGGTCTTGCCCAGCTTGGCGGTCATGTCGTGATGCTCGTCGGCGATCAGCAGGGCGGCCATCAGCATCATGCGGGCGTCGCCCACCTGCCCCACCGCGTTCAGCACCTCGCGCGCCTTGGCGTCGACATGGGCGGCCAGTTCCTTCAGATGCTCCTCCTCGCCGTCATCGCAGGCGATGGTATAGGCGCGGGAATTGACCATCACATTCACAAGCGGCATGGCGTTCCTGATAGCTTAGCGGGCCAGCGCGGCGCGGATTTCGCCGATGGCGCCGTCCAGCCGGTTCTCGACATCCTGGGTGATTCCGGACAGGGCCGCGAGCTGCTCCTCCAGATCGGCGACCTTGGCGAGCAGCCGCGCCCGCTCGGCATCGGCCTGGGCGAGCCGTTCCGACGCCTTGGCGGCCGAATCCAGGTTCTCGCCCACCGAATCCGCGGCATTCTCCAGGATTTCCAGGGCGGCCCGGAAGCGCTCCTGGGCCAGTTCCAGCCGACTCATCGCGGCCTCATTATGCAATTTCACCAAGACCTTAGGCTCT
>CALDFO010000470.1 GCA_937942205.1 uncultured Alphaproteobacteria bacterium | reverse complement strand
TTGGGGTTGTATTTGGGGAAGGTGAAGTCCAGCGCATCGTCCATGCCGATCACCTCGGCCCCGATGCGGCGCAGGGCTTCCGGCGCGAAGGCGCCGGCCGTGCCGTTGCCGCAGGCCGCGATCACCTTGATCGGGCGCGACAGCCTGTGGCCCTTGGTCACCGCCTGGAGATAGGTCTCGCGCATGTCCGGCACCGCGACATAGCGGCCGCCGTCGCGTTCCACGCTCTTGCCGTTCAGCACGATATCCTTGAGGACATTGATCTCGTCCGGCCCGAAGGTCAGCGGCCGCTGGGCCCCCATCTTCACCCCGGTCCAGCCATTCTCGTTATGGCTGGCGGTGACCATCGCCACCGCCGGGCAATCCAGCGCGAACTGCGCGAAATAGGCGACCGGCGACAGCGCCAGGCCGATGTCATGCACCTCGCATCCGGCGCGCATCAGGCCGAGGGTCAGCGCCTGCTTGATGGACAGAGAATAGGACCGGAAGTCATGACCGGTGACGACCCTGGGCTGAACGCCGATCTGATGCAGATAGGTGCCCAGGCCCAGACCCAGCGCCTGGATGCCCAGCAGGTTGATCTCCTTGCCGAACAGCCAGCGCGCATCATATTCGCGGAAGCCGTTGGCGGTGACCAGCGGCAGGTTCTCGTAATCGGCGGTATTGGGAACAAGGTCGGAACGGGGCTTGGTCACGCGGAGATATCTCTCGGAAAGGCGGGGCAGCTTTGCCCGTTTGGGACGGCCAGGGCAACCTTTAAGGCCGTGATATTTGTACGGTCGGGTGGCAGGTTCCGGACAGCGCCGTCCGCGTGATATAGGCAACGCATGAACGACGATATCGCGGCGAAACTGGGATTGCCCCATCTGCACAAGGGCTGGGTCTGGCTGGTGGGCGCCGGTCCGGGCGATCCGGGCCTGATCACCCTGCTGGGCCTGCGGGCGCTGCAGGACGCCGATTATATCCTGTATGACGCGCTGGTGGACGAGGCGCTGCTGGCGCTGTCGGACGCCGAGAAGATTTACGCGGGCAAGCGCGCGGGCGTGCGATCCTGCAAGCAGGACGAAATCTGCGACCTGCTGGTGACGCTGGCGCGGCAGGGTCATCGCGTGCTGCGGTTGAAGGGCGGCGACCCCTTCGTGTTCGGGCGCGGCGGCGAGGAAGCCCAGGCGCTGGCCCGCGCCAAAATTCCCTTCCGCATCGTGCCCGGCATCACCACCGGCATCGGCGGGCTGGCCTATGCGGGGATTCCCGTCACCCACCGCGACACCAACCATGCCGTCACCTTCATCACCGGCCACGGCACCGACGGCAAGCTGACCAAGCTGGACTGGACGGCGGTGTCGCGCGGCGCGCCCACCATGGTGCTCTATATGGCGCGCCGCTTCGCCGCCGAGATTGCGGACCTCCTGATCGCGGCGGGGCGCAGGCCCGACGAACCGGCCGCCATCGTCGCCAATGCGGCGCGGCCCGACCAGCAGGTGATCGTCACCACCCTGGCCGGACTGGGCCGGGCGGCGGAAAACAGCCCGGCGCTGGCGATCATCGTGATCGGCGAGAATGTGACGCTGGCCGGGGAACTCAATTGGCTGGCGGCGGCGCAGGCGCGCTGACAATCCCACGGAGCCGCCGCGGCAAGTCTTCCATCACCGCGCGGCGCTGATCGTCGGTCATGGCCGCCCAGCCGCCGATCTCCGCCAGGGTGCGGCCGCAGCCGCTGCACAGCCCGCTGGCGGCGTCATAGGTACAGATTTTCACGCACGGGCTTTGCACAATACGGGAAAGTATAGCTTTGCCTCGAACTGCGCCAAGGGCCTTAACCGGGACTTAACAGCGCCTGGCCCAGGATCGCCGCGTATATTTCGCGGAACCGAGCGATGGCGAAAGCCCTCTTCCACAAGAACCAGCGCGTCTATGTGAAGCCGGTCGGCACCTGGGCGCTGATCGAGCGTGTGGTGCCGCACTGGGCCAAGGGCCTGGAGGAGCCGATCCGCGTCCATTACGATGTGGGCCTGGGCCGGGAATTCGCCGCCGAGGAGTTGCTCAGCGAGGAGCCGATGGGCGACAAGACGCCCGCCTCGGCCCAGAGCTGGCGCGTGGTCCGCGCCCGCAACAAATGGCAACCGGCGGAAGATTGCGCCCGCCATCCCGTGCCCGGCACCTATCCGGTGGTGATCACCGGCAAGGAGGAATGGGGCGGCTGGCGCGTGCCGGGCGCCGAATACGACCTGGACCCCGCCAAGGTGGAGGAACAGGCTCGTTTGATCGCCAGCGCGCCGCGTCTGGCGGCCTTTGCCGCCGGGCTGGTGGACTGGGCGCGCAAGTCGGGCGAAGACATGCCCAACGCGCTGGCCGAGCTGGCGCACCAGGCGCAGGACCTGCTGGCCGAGGTCAAGCGGCCGGGCTGATTTTTCGCCGTGTCGCGCTAGCGGGACGAAGCGGTACTTTTGACCGCGCGGACGGAGTATAAAACGCCGCCCCTTACGCGAGTCCCGCCATGCGTACCGAAGAACCCCGCGCGATTCATCTTGCCGACTACACGGCGCCGGAATTCCGCATTGTCACCGTTCACCTGGATTTCGCGCTGGAGCCGGAAGCCACCCGCGTCACCGCCCGGCTGGAAATAGAGCGCGTCTATGGTAACGGCCCGCTGGTCCTGGCGGGCGAGGCGCAGGAACTTCTTTCGGTGACGCTGGACGGTGCGGCGGTGGACTATCACGCCGACGCCCACGCGCTGACCATCGCCCGGGTGCCCGACCGGTTCACCCTGGAGATCGTCAGCCGGATCAATCCGGCAGCGAACACGGCGCTGGAAGGGCTGTTCCTCTCCAACGGCATGTTCTGCACCCAGTGCGAGCCGGAAGGCTTCCGCCGCATCACCTATTTCCTGGACCGGCCCGACAATCTCTCGGTCTTCACCGTGCGGATCGAGGCCGACAAGGAGCAGTATCCGGTGCTGCTGTCCAACGGCAACCGCATCGCCCAGGGCGAGCTGCCCGGCGGCCGCCATTTCGCCGAATGGCACGATCCCTTCCCCAAGCCCTCCTATCTGTTCGCGCTGGTGGCGGGCGATCTGGGCGCGATCCATGACCGTTTCACCACCCTGTCGGGCCGCGACGTGGAACTGGCGATCTATGTCGAGCATGGCAACGAGCCGCGCGCCCATTACGCCCTGGATTCGCTCAAGCGGGCGATGGCCTGGGACGAACAGGCCTATGGCCGCGAATACGATCTGGACATCTTCATGATCGTGGCGGTCAGCGCCTTCAACATGGGGGCGATGGAGAATAAGGGCCTCAACATCTTCAACGACAAGGTGCTGCTGGCATCGCCCGAAACCGCCACCGACGACGATTATGCCCGCATCGAAAGCGTGGTGGCGCACGAATATTTCCACAACTGGACCGGTGACCGCATCACCTGCCGCGACTGGTTCCAGCTCTCGCTGAAAGAGGGCCTGACGGTCTTCCGCGACCAG
>CALDFO010000469.1 GCA_937942205.1 uncultured Alphaproteobacteria bacterium | reverse complement strand
GGAGTTCAGACGTGTGCTCTTCCGATCTCCAGATAGGGGCGGTGCTGTCGGGCGCCGGCGTGAAGCCGCCGGGCGGATCGGGCACCCGCCAGACACCCACCACCTGGGCCGGGCCCGCGGCATTGCCGGCGGCGCGGGTGGCCGGATCGAGCCGCTCCCGGGGCACCTCGCCCCGGTCCACCATCAGGGTGCGCCCGTCATTGGTGTGGAACGGGGTCAGCACATGATAGACGGCCGCGCCCGCGTCGGTGGTGAAGACATAACTCTCATGGGCATGATCGAACCGGCCTTCCAGCCGCACATGGCGGTACTGGGCGTCGGCGGGCGGCAGCGCCAGCGCCGCGTCCAGGGTGATCGGCGGCGCCGCCATGTTGCGCTCGACCTGGGCGATCAGCGCCAGTTTCCAGTCCCGCCGCTCCAGTTGCCAGAATCCCAGGCCGCACAGGATCGCCAGGACAATCAGGCTGGCGATGGTGATGCCGGGATAGGGCCGGAAGGTCATGCCCGCCTGCCCTCGCCCGCCTTGTGCCGGTATTGCAGCACCAGCAAAGCGGATTTGGACAGGCGCAGGAACAGCGCCGTCAAAAGCCCGATCAGCGGCAGCCACAGCGCGGCATGAACCCAGAGCGGCGGCAGGAAGGTGAACTCCACCCACAGCGCCAGGCCGCAGACGATGGCGCCCACGATCAGGATGCCGAACACCGCCGGGCCGTCGCCCGCGTCGAAGATGGAATAGTCCAGGCCGCAGGCCGGACAGTGCGGCCGCACGGCGATGTAGCCGTCAAACAACGGCCCCTGCCCGCATTGCGGACAGAGGCCGAGGAAGATTGCCTTGAGGGTGTTGGGCGTATTCAGCGCATTTCTCCCAAAAGGCGCCGACTAATGCGAGACCGGACCTTGCCCCCAGACATAGATGCAGGCGAACAGAAACAGCCACACCACGTCCACGAAGTGCCAGTACCAGGCGGCCGCCTCGAAGCCGAAATGGCGCGCCGGGGTGAAATGCCCGGCGATGGCGCGGAACAGGCAGACGATCAGGAAGATGGTGCCGACGATGACATGGAAACCGTGGAAGCCGGTCGCCATGAAGAAGGTCGAGCCGTAGATGGCGTCCATGTTGCCCGCGCCGGTCGCCAGCGACATGTGCATGGCGTTGTCGAACGGCTTCAGCGCCAGATTGTTGAAGCCGAAGGTGAAGGGCGCGTGCATGTACTCATAGGCCTGCACGGCGGTGAAGCAGAGGCCCAGCAGGACGGTCAGCGCCAGGCCCTGGATGGCGCCCTTGCGGTCGCCGGTCTGCACGGCATGGTGCGCCCAGGTCACGGTGGTGCCCGAGGTCAGCAGCAGCAGCGTGTTCAGCAGCGGCAGGTGCCAGGGGTCCAGCGTCACCACGCCCGAGGGCGGCCAGGTGGCGATGCCCACATCGGCATGGAACAAGGCGGCGTTGAAGTAGGCCCAGAACCAGGCCACGAAGAACATCACCTCCGAGGCGATGAACAGCAACATGCCGTAGCGCAGGTGCAGCTTCACCACCGGCGTATGGGCGCCCTGGTGCACCGATTCCTTGATCACATCGCGCCACCAGCCGGCCATGGTGTAGAGCACCAGCGCCAGGCCGATCAGGAATATCCACGGCGTGCCGTTCACCGGCAGGCCCCAGAAGCCCGAATAGTCCTTGTTCATCCAGAAGACCGCGCCGGTCATCATCACGAAGGCGCCCAGCGAGCCGACCACCGGCCACGGGCTGGGGTCCACCAGGTGATAGTCGTGTTTCACGTCGCTGCTCATGACCAAGCCCTCTTAATTACCGGCCGAATTTTCGTGCCACTGCACGATCGACATCAGGAAAAACAGTAGTGCCACTCCGCCCAACGTCAGGGCCAGAGCGATATTGCGTTTGCGGCGTTCCCGGGCCCATTGCGCCTGGTCCCTCATGACGCCAGCGACAGACCGGGAATCCCGGCCAGCTTCTCGACGATGAGGGCGGCGAACAGAACCGCGAGATAGAGCAGCGACACGCCGAACAGGCGGCGGGCCGCGGGCTCCTTGTTCTCATTCTTCTCGAAATAGACGGCCACCGCTTCCTTGAGGAACCAGAGGCCCAATGCGGCCGAAGACACCAGATACAGCACCCCGCCCAGGCCGATGAAGGCCGGCGACAGGCCCAGCGGCACCAGCGCCAGGGTATAGAGCAGAATCTGCAGACGGGTATGGGCCTTGCCCTTCACCACCGGCAGCATCGGCACGCCGGCGGCGGCATAATCGCCGGAACGCCACAGCGACAGCGCCCAGAAATGCGGCGGCGTCCACATGAAGATGATCGCCACCAGCAGCACCGGCGCCAGCGTCAGCTCGCCCGTCACCGCCGCCCAGCCGATGGCCGGCGGCAGCGCGCCGCTGAGGCCGCCGATCACGATATTCTGCGGCGTGCGGCGCTTGAGCCAAAGGGTATAGACACCGACATAGACAAAGATGGTGAAGGCCAGCAGCACCGCCGGCAGGATGCCGACGAACAGCCACATGGTCGCCACCGCGGCGATGGACAGCGACCAGCCGAAGCCCAGGGCGTCGGCGCGGTCCACATAGCCCATCGGGATGGGCCGGGTGGCGGTGCGGCTCATCAACCGGTCGATGTCGCTGTCATAGGCCATGTTGAGGCAGCCCGACGCCCCCGCCGCGACCGCGATGCAGAGCAAGGCGGTGAAGGCGGTGAGCGGGTGGACCTGCCCCGGCGCGGCCACCATGCCCGCCAGCCCCGTGAAGATCACCAGCGACATGACGCGCGGCTTCAGCAGCGCGACGAAATCGCCGACGGTCGTGACACGGGGATAGGCAAGCGAAAGCGACATAGCGTCCGTCTACTTGATCTTCGGCAGCTCGTTGAACTGGTGGAACGGCGGCGGCGAGGACAGGGTCCATTCCAGCGTGGTGGCGCCGACGCCCCAGG
>CALDFO010000468.1 GCA_937942205.1 uncultured Alphaproteobacteria bacterium | reverse complement strand
TATGCACCTTGGAGGTGGTCGCCCCGCCGATCAGCAGCGGAATGTCGAAGCCCTGGCGTTCCATCTCCGACGCCACGAACGTCATCTCGTCCAGCGAGGGGGTAATCAGGCCGGACAGGCCAATGATATCGGCCTTGTGCTCCTTGGCCGCGTCCAGGATCTTTTGCGGCGGCACCATCACGCCCAGATCCACCACCTCATAGCCGTTGCATTGCAGCACCACGCCCACGATGTTCTTGCCGATATCGTGCACATCGCCCTTCACCGTCGCCATCACGATCTTGCCGGCGCTTTCCGACGCGGCAGACTTGTCGTCCTCCATGAAGGGCAGCAGATAGGCCACCGCCTTCTTCATCACCCGGGCCGACTTGACCACCTGGGGCAGGAACATCTTGCCCGATCCGAACAGGTCGCCCACCACATTCATGCCCGCCATCAGCGGACCTTCGATGACATGCAGGGGCTTTTCCGCCGCCAGCCGGGCTTCCTCGGTATCCTCGACGATATAGGCGTCGATGCCCTGCACCATGGCATGGCTGATGCGGTCGTTCACCGGCAGGTCGCGCCAGGCCAGGTCTTCCACCTTGGCCTGCCCCGCCCCGCCCTTGAACTGCTGCGCCAGATCCAGCAGCCGTTCGGTGGCGTCGGGACGGCGGTTGAAGAACACATCCTCGATGCCCTCGCGCAGCGGGGTGGGAATGTCCTGATAGACCTGCAACTGGCCGGCATTGACGATGCCCATGTCCATGCCCGCCTTGATGGCGTGGAACAGGAACACCGAATGCATCGCCTCGCGCACTTTTTCGTTGCCGCGGAAGGAGAAGCTGAAGTTCGAGACGCCGCCCGAGATATGGGCGTGCGGGTTCTCGCGGCGGATGACTGCGCAGGCTTCGACGAAGGCTTTGCCGTATTCGTTATGCTCCTCCAGGCCGGTGGCGACGGCGAAGATGTTGGGATCGAAGATGATGTCTTCCGGCGGGAAGTTCAGCTTCTCCACCAGCAGCCGGTAGGCGCGGTTGCAGATCTCGATCTTGCGTTCCTTGGTGTCGGCCTGGCCGACCTCGTCGAAGGCCATCACCACCACGGCGGCGCCGAAACGGCGCACTTCCAGGGCGTGTTCCAGGAACGCCTCCTCGCCTTCCTTCAGCGAGATGGAATTGACGATCACCTTGCCCTGGCAGCATTTCAGGCCCGCCTGGATCACGTTCCATTTGGAACTGTCGATCATCAGCGGCACTTTGGAGATATCGGGCTCCGAGGCGATCAGGTTGACGAAACGGGTCATCGCCGCCTCGCCGTCGATCATGCCCTCGTCCATGTTGATGTCCACGATCTGGGCGCCGTTCTCGACCTGCTCGCGGGCCACGGCCAGGGCGCTTTCATAATCGCCCGCCGTAATCAGCTTGCGGAACTTGGCGCTTCCGGTGATGTTGGTGCGCTCGCCGACATTGACGAAGTTGATGTCGGGCGTGAGCGTGAAGGGCTCCAGCCCCGACAGCCGCATGTATTTGGGCTTTTCCGGAATGGCGCGCGGCGTGACGCCCGCGATCGCCTGGCCGAAGGCGGCGATGTGATCGGGCTTGGTGCCGCAGCAGCCGCCCACGATATTGACCAGGCCGGAGCGGGCGAACTCCTGGATCATCTCCGCCATCTGATCCGGCGTCTCGTCATAGCCGCCGAATTCGTTGGGCAGGCCCGCATTGGGATGGGCCGACACCAGCGTGTCGCAGGCGCCCGCCAGTTCGGCGATATAGGGCCGCAATTCCTTGGCGCCCAGGGCGCAGTTCAGGCCGATGGCGAAGGGATCGGCATGGCGCACCGAATGCCAGAAGGCGGTGGGGGTCTGGCCGGTCAAGGTGCGGCCCGACAGATCGGTGATGGTGCCGGAAATCCACACCGGCAGGCGCACATCCATCTCGGCGAAGACTTCCTCGATGGCATAGATGGCGGCCTTGCAGTTCAGGGTGTCGAACACCGTCTCGATCATCAGCACGTCGCTGCCGCCCCGGATCAGGCCGCGCGCGCCCTCGCGATAGGTGTCGCGCAACTGGTCGAAGGTGATGCCGCGAAAGGCCGGATCGTTGACGTCGGGCGAGATGCTGGCGGTGCGGTTGGCCGGGCCCAGCACGCCCGCCACCAGGCGCGGACGCGCGCTGGTGGAGGATTCGTCGCACAATTCGCGCGCCAGCCGCGCCCCCGCCTCGTTCAGCTCGCCCACCAGATGGCCCAGGCCGTAATCCTCCTGGCTGGTGAAATTAGAGTTGAAGGTGTTGGTCTCGATGAAATCCACGCCCGCCTGCAGATACTGGCGGCCGATGTCCTGGATGATCTCCGGCTTGGTCAGGGTCAGAAGATCGTTGTTGCCCTTCAAATCCGACGGATGATTGCCGAAGCGCGCGCCCCGGAAATCCGCCTCGCCCAGCTTGAAGCCCTGGATCATCACGCCCCAGGAACCGTCCAGCAGCAGCAGGCGCTTCTTGGCCTCCGCTTTCATCCAGGCAATGCGGGCATCACGGGTGAAAGACATGCGTGTTCCTTGAAGCTATTTCGTGAGGCTTTCCTGGGGACGGATGCCCAGGATGCGGCAGGCCGCATAGGTCAGGTTGGCCTGGTTGAGGGTGTAGAAATGAAACTGGCCGAAGCCCCGGGCGCGCAGCGCGCTGACCTGATCGGCCAGCACGGTAGCGGCGACGATGCGGCGGGTTTCCACATCCTCGTCCAACCCTTCAAAGGCTTTCGCCAGCCAGGCGGGAATCGACGCGCCCGCCCGCTGCGCCATGCGCGCCACACCGGGGAAATTGGTGGTGGGCATCACGCCGGGCACCACCGGAATGGTGACGCCCGCCGCCACCGCATCGTCGCGGAAGCGCGCCGTCAGGTCGTTGTCGAAACAGAATTGGCCCAAGGCGCGGGTGGCGCCCGCATCCATCTTCTCTTTCAGCAGACGGATGTCATGGCCGTGGCTGGGCGAGTCCGGATGGCGCTCGGGATAGAAGGAGACGCTGACCTCGAAATCGCCGATCTTGCGGATACCCGCGATCAGCTCCGGCGTGGATTTGTAGCCGTCGGCATGGGCCTGATAGGCGCCCGTCATGCCCGGCATGTCGCCGCGCAGCGCCACGATATGGCGGATGCCCGCATCCCAATAGCCGCGCACGATATCGTCGATCTCGCCCTTGGCGTGGCCGACACAGGTCAGATGCGCGGCGGGTTTGAGGGAGGTTTCCTCCACGATGCGCCGGACGGTGTGGTGGGTGCGCTCGCGGGTGGTGCCGCCCGCGCCATAGGTCACCGACACGAAGGACGGTTGCAGCGGCTCCAGCCGGCGGATCGCCTCCCACAGCTTGGCTTCCGCCTCCTCGGTCCGGGGCGGCGAGAATTCGAACGAAACCTGGAGCGGGTTGGGATCGGAAATCAGGTTTTCCAGGCTCATTTGCTGTCTTTTCCGGTGATGCTTCTGGCTTTGGTCCTGGCGGCGGCAAGCCATAGTTTGACGGACAGCTTCTCGCCTTTGACGCCCTGCGGCGCAATGGTTTCCACACCGGCGGGCAGCAGACCCGCGCCCAGGAGCCAGCCGTCCACTTCGCGGTCCGAAAAGCCCAGGCGGCGATGGGCGAATTCGTCGCGCAGGAATTCCAGCTTGTGGCTGGCGAAATCGGCGATCAGCAGCCGCCCGCCCGGCGCCATCACGCGGGCGGCCTCGGCCACCGCCGCGCCCGGATCGTCCAGGTAATGCAGCACCTGATGGAACAGGACGACATCGAAACCCGGATTGCCCGCCGCATTGCCACTCGGGAACGGCAGGCGATAGGTGTCACCCAGCCGCACCTGGGCATTGGACACATTCTCGCGCAGCAGCCGGTCGCGGGCGACGGCCAGCATGTCGGGACTGACGTCGATGCCCACGGCGCGGGCGGCATGGGGCGCCAGCAGTTCCAGCATCCGTCCGGTGCCGGTGCCCGCATCCAGCAGATTGGCGATGGGCCGGGCGGTGAGATGGCGCATGATCGCCGCCTCCACATCCTTTTCCGGGGCATGGAGCGCACGGATGCGTTCCCATTCGGCGGCGTTGGACTTGAAATAGGCGGCGGCGGCGGCGGCGCGGCCCTGGCGCACAGTGGCCAGCCGCGCCTTGTCGGCTTCCTGGGACTGCGGGTCGGCCAGGACGGCGATGGCGGCGCCCAGTTCCGCCCCCATGCCCCGGTCGGCGGCGCGGCAGAAGACCCAGCTGCCCTCCTTGAAGCGTTCCACCAGTCCCGCCTCGCCCAGCAGCTTGAGATGGCGCGAAACGCGCGGCTGGGACTGGCCCACGATCTCGATCAGCTCGCTGACCGTCAG
>CALDFO010000467.1 GCA_937942205.1 uncultured Alphaproteobacteria bacterium | reverse complement strand
TTCCAGCGCGCCGGCATGGGCATGGGCCCAGTCGGCGGTGCTGCCGCCTTCGGCCAACAGGCGGCCCGCGATGCTGCGTTGGGCCGCCGCCAGGTCTTCCCACAACCGCCGCAGCGCCAGCCGGTCCCAATGGTCGGGCGGCAGCAACCGGCCCGCCAGGGCGCGCAGCCGGTCCAGCCCCAGCGTTTCACCCAGCGCGAAATACAGCGAAGCCACCTGTGTCACATCGCGGCCGGATTGTCCGGCCAGCAGCGCGACATCGGGGGCCGCCGCCAGCGCGCCCAGCAGCGCCAGGTCGCGCGCCAGGTCGGCGGGCACCCCGGCCTGCGTCAGTTCGGCGATGCGCGCTCGTTCATCGGGGGCGGGCGCATGACTCTGGCGCAGCGCCTCCACCCCCGCCCGGTACAGGGCGCTGGTGTCGGCGATGGGCGCATCCGCCGGAACATGGGCCAGGAACCAGGGCGTCACCCGGCGGAACTGATCGGCGATCTCGGCATAAAGACGAATCTGAAGTTGGGCGTTGATCTTGCCGTCCAGGGTGTCGATGCGCGCCTTCAGCGCCGACAGGCCGAAGGCGCCGTCGGTCAGGACGAAGCCGCGCGTCACGCCCGCGCCGGTCAGGCCGGACATCTCCCGCATCCGCAGCGCGAAGGCGGGACCGGTCAGATTGACCAGCCGGTTGACCAGCACGGTGCTGACGATCTCGCGCTTCAGGCGGTGGCGTCGCGGTTCGTCCGGAAAGGCGGCGATAGCGGCCTGGGGGAAATAGCCCGACAGCAGGCCCGCGAAGGCCGGATCGTCGGGCAGATCGCCGGCCAGCACATCGGCGTCCAGGTCCAGCTTGGCATAAGCCAGCAGCACCGCCAGTTCGGGCCGCGTCAGGCCCTTGCCGTCATTGGCCAGCGCCTTCATCGCCGCGTCGGAGGGCAGATATTCCACCGCCCGGTCCAGCTTGCCCCGGCTTTCCAGGTCGCGGATCAGGCGGGCATGGGCGTCCAGGTCGCGCACCCCGGCATGTTCGGCCACCGACAGGGCCAGGGTCTGGTTGTAATTGTCGGCCAGCACATGGGCGGCCACGTCATCGGTCAGCGAGGCCAGCAGGTCGTTGCGCTGCGCCTCGCTGATCTCGCCCCGGCCCACCGGGCCGCTGAGCAGGATCTTGAGATTGACCTCATGGTCGGAGGTGTCCACGCCCGCCGAATTGTCCACCGCGTCGGTGTCGATGCGCGCGCCATGCCGCGCCGCCTCGATGCGGCCCAGTTGCGTCACGCCCAGATTGGCGCCTTCGCCCACCACCTTGGCCCGCACCTGGTCGCCGTTGATGCGGATCGCGTCATTGGCGCGGTCGCCCGCTTCCTGCTGGGTCTGGCTGGACGCCTTGATGTAGGTGCCGATGCCGCCGAACCAGAGCAGGTCGGCCCGCGCCTGGAGCAGCGCATGGATCAGTTCGGGCGGCGACAGCACATCCTGATCGGTGCCGATCAGTTCCTTCACATCGGGCGTCAGCGGGATTTCCTTCAGGCTGCGGGCGAAGACGCCGCCGCCCGCGCCCAGCAGCGACTTGTCGTAATCGTCCCAGCTGGAGCGGGGCAGGGCGAACAGCCGTTGCCGCTCGGCAAAGCCGGTGGCGGCGTCGGCATTGGGGTCCAGGAAGATATGGCGGTGGTCGAAGGCCGCCACCAGCCGGATATGCCGCGACAATTGCATACCGTTGCCGAAAACGTCGCCCGACATGTCGCCCACGCCGACCACGGTGAAATCCTGGTTCTGGATATCGGTGCCCAATTCGCGGAAATGGCGCTTGATGGCTTCCCAGGCGCCGCGCGCGGTGAT
This sequence comes from uncultured Alphaproteobacteria bacterium, assembly GCA_937942205.1. Taxonomy (GTDB): domain Bacteria; phylum Pseudomonadota; class Alphaproteobacteria; order Micropepsales; family Micropepsaceae; genus Rhizomicrobium. The sequence continues at coordinate 2,260 of CALDFO010000467.1, read as the reverse complement.
GCCCATCTTCTTATGGTCGTAGCCGACGCTCCCTCCTGACGCGAAAGCGTCGCCCAGCCAGAAGCCGCGCTCCAGCGCGATGGCGTTGGCGGTGTCGGAAAAGCTGGCGGTGCCCTTGTCGGCCGCCACCACCAGATAGGGATCGTCGCCATCCGGCCGCGACACCTCCGGCGGCGGCACCAGGACGCCGGAGGCGTCCAGATTGTCGGTGATGTCCAGCAGGGCGTTGATGAAGGTCTTATAGGCGGCCAGGCCCGCCGCGGCGGCCTCCTCGCGGCTGGGATTGGCGGGCATATGCTTGGGATAAAAGCCGCCCTTGGCGCCCACCGGCACGATCACCGCGTTCTTGACCTGTTGGGCCTTCACCAGCCCGAGGATTTCGGTGCGGAAATCCTCGCGCCGGTCGGACCAGCGGATACCGCCGCGCGCGATCTTGCCGAAGCGCAGATGTACGCCTTCGACGGCGGGGGAATAGACGAAGATTTCGCGCCAGGGCCGGGGCGCGGGCAGTTCGTCCAGCCGGGCGGACTCGAACTTGAAGGCGATGGCGGGTTTGAACGCCCCGCCGGCGTCGGTCTGCCAGAAATTGGTCCGCAGCACCGCGTCGATGACATTCTGGAATCGACGGATGATGCGGTCGTCATCCAGGCTGGGCACGTCGCGCAGCGCCGACTCGATCTGCCGCGCGATGGCGGCGACGTTGACGTCCCGGTCGTGCGCCGCGCCGGCCTTGTCGGCAGGGGAGGGCTCGTTGCGGGCATGAAACAGCGCCACCAGCAGGGCGGCGACATCGGGATTGCGCACCAGCGCCTGCTGCATATAGGCCAGGCTGAAGCCGAACGCCGCCTGACGCAGGAACTGGGCGGCGGCCCGCAGGATCACCACATCGCGCCAGGCCAGCCCGGCGCCGATCACCAGGCGGTTGAAATCGTCGCTCTCCGCCTCGCCGCGCAGCACGGCATGGAAGGCGTCTTCCAGCGGGGTTTTGATCTCGTCCAGCCGTACCGCCAGCCCGTCGGCCCGCTCCATGGTGAAGTCCAGGATTTCCGCATCCTGCCGCCAGCCGCCGTCGCTGTTGAAGGAGACCGGATAGGAATCCTCGGCGATCGCCTTCAGGCCCAGATTCTCGAACACCGGCAGCGAGGCCGACAGCGGCAGCACCTGGCCCAGCACATAGAGCTTGATGTGCAGGGCGGCGCCGGCATCGCCTTCCCGGCGATAGGCGTGCGCGCGCACCGTCAGCCCGTCATCGGCCGCCGCCAGGGCCTCCAGGATGGACAGGTCGCGCGCGCCCTCATGGGCGGGGAAATGGTCGCGATAGGCGGTGGAGAAGCGCGGCGCGCGCGCCGCCAGACGATGGGCGGCGTCGCTGCTGCCGGCATGGAACGCCTTTGCGAAGCCGTCGTCCCAGGTTTCCATCAGGGCGGCGATCTGGCCTTCCAGCACATGCAGGTCCACGCGCGGCGCCGGGCCCTGATTGCGGCCGATGATGAAGTGCAGCCGCACCAGCGGCGTTTCATCCACCGCCGCGTCATAGGCGCTGGTGCGTCCGTTCAATGCCCGGGCCAGCAGGGCATGGATGTCGGCGCGCACCTTGGCGTTCACCCGCTCGCGCGGCGCCAGCAGGATGGCTGAGACGAAGCGGTCGAAGCGGTCGAAGCGCAGGAACAGGCGCAGGCGCGGCAGCCCGCCCATCCGCAGGATGCCGATGGCGATTTCGTAAAGCTGGTCGGTCGAAACCTGGAACAGCTCGTCGCGCGGAAAGGTGTCCAGGATATGGGCCAGCGCCTTGCCGTCATGGCCGGTGCGATCCAGCCCGGCGCGCGCCATCACCTGGGCGACCTTGCGGCGCAGCAGCGGTATGGCGCGGGGCTGGGCGCTGTAGGCGCCCGAGGTGAACAGGCCGACAAAGCGCCGTTCGCCGATGAAGCGGCCGTCGCGGCCGAAGGTCTTCACCCCGATATAGTCCATATGGGCGCGGCGATGGACCTGGGCGCGGGCATGGCTCTTGGTGACGATCAGCGCCTCGGGCGAATCCAGCCAGGCGCGCACCTCGGCGCTCAGGCCCTGCCGCTCGCCCGCGGCGATCACGCGGGCTTCCTCGTCGGCCAGGATGCCCAGGCCGCTGCCGGCCACCAGCTCCAGGCGGCCATGGCCGCCGTCCTTGGCCAGCACATAGTCGCGCGCGCCCAGAAAGGTGAAATGGTTGTCGCCCAGCCAGTCCAGGAAGGCCAGGTCTTCCTCGATGTCGCCATTGGCG
>CALDFO010000466.1 GCA_937942205.1 uncultured Alphaproteobacteria bacterium | reverse complement strand
CGGCTGGGGCGTGCGGCTGCTGAACCGGCTGGTGATCGAGAATTATGAAAACTGATTGTCATTCCCGCGAAAGCGGGAATCCAACTTTGTGAGACGGATGACCGAAACCCTGTTCTATCATCTGGAGCGCCGCGCCCTGGAGGATGTCCTGCCCGGGCTGGTGGAAAAGTCGCTGCAACGCGGCTGGCGGGCGCTGATCCGGGCCGACAGCGCCGACCGCGCCGACGCGCTGGATACGCGGCTGTGGACCTATGACGAGGCCAGTTTCCTGCCCCATGCCCAGCAGGGCGACGGCGAGGCGGCGGGCCAGCCGGTGCTGATCACGCTGGAAGAGGGCAATCCCAATTCCGCCAACATCGTCTTTTATGTCGGCGGGGCCTTGCCCGCCGACTGGCCGGCGCTGGCGGACCTGTCGCGCATCGTGCTGCTGTTCGACGGCCGCGACGGCGCGGCGCTGGACGCGGCCCGCGCCGCCTGGAAAGAGGCCCGGGCGGCGGGGCATGACGTGACCTACTGGAAGGAAAGCCCTTCCGGAAAATTTGAAAAACAGAATTAGGGATCGAGGCGCGCGTGGGTTTCTTCAATCCCCTGATGATCGGCAGTTTTCTCGTCAGCCTGGCGATCGCCTATCATTCCATCCGCAACGGCAAGTCGCCTTTGTGGCTGCTGGGCCTGGCGGTGGCGTCCTTCCTGAGCTTCTTCGCCACCATCGCGGTGTGGATCGCCTATCTGTGCCTTGTGGTGATCCCGGACCTGATGCGGTCCAATTCCGCCCGGCGCTTTGCCGACAATATGGTCAATGTCGCCGATCCGGGCCGGGCCTATCGCGAGAAAAAGCGCAATGTCGAGCTGGTCGGTTCGGTGGATTCCAAGCGGGCGCTGGCCGAGGAGTGCATCCGCGCCGGCCGTTTCGCCGACGCCATCGAACTGTATGAAAGCGCCATGCAGGGGCCGCTGGGCGAGAACGATCCGGCTCTGCTCAAGGGGCTGGGCCGTGCCCGCATGTTGGCGGGCGAGGGCGCGGCGTCCGAGGCGCTGTTCGTGAAGCTGAAGCAGGTGGACCCCGCCGCCTTCGATGCCGATGCCGAACTGGATTACGCCCGCGCTTTGGCGTTGCAGGGCAAGAACGACGCGGCGGTGGAGCAGTTCGAAAAAGTGGTGACCCGCTATCCCGGCGAGGAAGCCCGCGCCCGTTTCGGGCTGTTGCTGAAGGAGATGGGACAGGAAGCCCGCGCCCAGGCGCTGTTCGCGGAGATACTGGCCTCGGTCAAGGGCGCGCCGGGCTATTACCGCTCGCGGCAGAAGGAATGGACAGCCATCGCCAAGGCCAATCTTCGCTGAGGCGCGGTTCTTTTGCGTCCTGAGTTCGTCGCGCCTAATCTTGATCCGTGTCGGACTTTTTTGATTTCGCCAGCCGGATCAGCGTCGCCACTTCGCGGTGCCAGCGCTTGAGCGGCCGCGCCGGATAGCCGCCGACATGCTCGCCCGGCGCGATGTCGCGGGTGACGCCCGACCGCGCCGCCAGCCG
>CALDFO010000465.1 GCA_937942205.1 uncultured Alphaproteobacteria bacterium | reverse complement strand
CCTGATTTCCGACATCGACGATTCCAAGATCGCCACGCGGATTCCGGCCTGGTACCGCCAGCATATTCCGGCGCGCACCTTCGTGCTGTTTCCCGTCATCGTGAAAGGTAAGCCGGTCGGCCTGATCTATGCCGACCGGCCGCACGCCGGCGACATCGCGATCCCCGAGAAGGAATTGTCCCTGCTCAAGTCGCTGCGCAACCAGGCGGTATTGGCGATCCGGCAATCCTTGTAGGCCGGGCCTGGCGGCTGGCCAGGGCGGAATTCGGCATAATGTCGCCATGCCGTTTTTCCGAGTCGTGTCCCGTTCCCTGCCCGCGCTGCTGTTTGCATTATCCGTTGCGGCGCACGCCGGATCGCTTCCCGCGGCCTTCACGGCCGCGCTGCAACAGGCCGGCATTCCGCTCGACCACGTGGCGGTGGTGGTGCAGCCGCTGGATGCGGACGCACCGCTGCTCAGCCACAATGCCGACGCGGCCCTGAATCCCGCTTCCGTCATGAAACTGGTGACCAGTTTCGCGGCCTTGAACCAGTTGGGCCCGGACTATGCGTGGAAGACCGATGTCTGGGCGGAGGGGCCGGTTAGGGAGGGCGTGCTCGAAGGCGACCTGGTCGTCAAGGGCTACGGCGATCCCACGTTGACGCTGGAACGGATGTGGCTGTTGCAGCGCGAACTGCGGGCGCGCGGCGTGCGCCATATCCGCGGCAATCTGGTGCTCGACCTGAGCGACTTCGAACTGCCGGCAAGCGATCCGGGGGCATTCGATGGCGAGCCGCTGGCTCTGTACAACGCCGCGCCGGGGGCGCTGGTCGCCAATTTCAATGCCACGACGCTGCGGCTCAAGCCCGGCGGCAAGGCCGTCGAGATCGAGCCGGATGTCGCGCTGCCCGGCGTCGCGATCCGCCCGGACATCGCCTTGACCGACGATGCCGCGTGCAATGGCTGGAAGGATGCGCTGGCATCGAGCATTCCCGATCCCCGGCGCAGGGATCTCGTCGTCGCCGGGCGCTATCCGCGCGGATGCGGCGAACAGACGCTGTCGCTGAATCTGTTCGAACCCGCGGTGACCTTCGATTTTCTGTTTCGCGGCCTGTGGGCGGAAACGGGCGGCACGCTCGATGGGCAGACCGTGCCCGGCATGGCGCCGGAAACGCCTCCGCTCCTGCGCTTCGAATCGCCCCCGCTGACCGATGCGCTCATCCGCCTCAACAAGTACTCCAACAACCTGATGGCGCGCAACCTGTTCCTGACGCTGGGCGCGGAAGCCTATGGCGCGCCGGCGACGCCGGACAAGGGCGCCCGCGCGGTGCGCGAAGACCTGGCGCAGCGCGGCATTTCAACGCGCAAGCTGGTGCTGGAGAATGGCGCGGGCCTGTCGCGCATCGAGCGCATCCGCGCGGCCACGTTGAACCAGTTGTTGCGCGCGGCCTATCGGAGCCCGCTGTTCGCCGAATTCGAATCGACCCTGCCCATCGCCGCGACCGACGGCACCCTGAAGCGCCGCTTCAAGGGCAGTAGCCTGACCGGCAGCGCGCATCTCAAGACCGGTACCCTGCGCGATGTCAGCGCACTGGCGGGCTATGTGGACACGGCGAGCGGCCGGCGGGTGAGTTTCGTCATGCTGGTGAACCACGCCAAGGCAAACCG
>CALDFO010000464.1 GCA_937942205.1 uncultured Alphaproteobacteria bacterium | reverse complement strand
GACCCTTCCGCGCCGGATTTCGGCACGTTCCTCGACCGTTTCTCCAAACACCCGCTTTGGCGCGGCATCCGTTTTCCGCGTGTTTTGGAACAGGACAATGGCCGGTACCGCCTGCGTCCCGGCATGGCGGATGGGCTGAAGCTGCTGGCTGAACGGGGCCAGACCCTGGACATGGCCAATCCCAGCTTCGACCTGATGCGCGGCGCGCTGCTGGCGCTGGACGCGGTGCCAGGCCTGCGGCTGGTGATGGACCACATGCCGTTCCTGGACCCGGAGCCGCAGACCCGGGCGCTTTATGAGTCGCTGTTGCGCGAGGCGGGCCAGCATCCGGGCTTCTTCATCAAGCTGTCACAGGCGCGCCACCGCAACGGCCGGAATGAACTGGTCGTCACCCCGCGCGCGCGGCTGGACCTCTTGATGGACACGTTCGGCGAGGACCGGGTGATGTTCGGCACCGACTGGCCCAACAGCGTCGGCACCGCCACCGTCCCCCAGGCGGTGGCGCTGATGACCGACTATTTCTCATCCCGTCCCCGGCGCCAGGCCGAGAAGGTCTTCTGGCGCAATTCCAAGGCCATCTATCGCTGGACCGCGCGCGATCCCGGCCAGCCCGGCGGCTGACGGGCCGCCGCCGCCGCGAGTTTGCTGCTAGTGCGAACGGTTCCCCCTTTTGCGTCGGGCAAAAAGCCCCGCTAGTCTCGCGCCACATTTAGGGAGGGGCCCTTGACCCAAAGACATTCCACGCGAGGCGCGTCGCTGATCGTCCTCGCTTCGCTGATCACCATCGGCATCTGCGTCTATGATTATTACACGCCGGAGACCGGCCTGATCGGCGCCGGCGGCGTGCTGCTGGTGGCGGGCGCCGCCGTGCTGATGCTGCTGGCCGCGCTGGCGATGAAGTTCATGCCCCATCGCGGCCGTTGTGTGCAGCTCTTCCTGATCGTCTCCATCCTGCTCGACATCATCGGCTCGTCGGTGGCGGGCTATTTCCTGGAAAGCCCCGTGATCATGGCGGCCCAGGCGCTGGCGCTGCTGGGCTGGCTCATCAATGTGATCGGCGACGCCACCGCGCGCAGCATCGAGGAGGACGAAGTTGAAGACCACGACTAAGAAGATCGCGCTGGCCGCCCTGGGGGCCGCCGCCGCCGCGCTCGCCCTTCCGTTCGCCGCCGCGGCGCAGAACGGGCTGAACTATTCCATCTTCGACGCCTTTGGCGGCAACCAGGAGGCGCAGAAATACTCCACCGCCGACCAGATCACGCCCGCCAACGTCAAGAATCTCAAAAAGGCGTGGGAAATCCATACCGGCGACGTGGACAGCGGGGCCAAGTCCACCACCTGGGGCGCCACGCCCCTGTTCGTGAACAATACCGTCTATGTCGGCACGCCCAAGTTCCGCATCTTCGCGGTGGAGCCCGACACCGGCAAGACCAAGTGGGTCTATGACGCCAAGGGCGATATGACGCCCGAGAATCAGGGCTTCAAGAATCGCGGCGTCGCCTATTGGCAGGCCGCCGCCCCCGCCGCCGGGCGCTGCCAGAAGATCGTCTATCTGGGCACCGTTTCGGGCCTGCTGCACGCCGTGGACGCCAATGACGGCAAGCGCTGCACCGGCTTCGGCAAGAACGGCGTGGTGGATGTGAACCAGTGGAGCACGGTCAACCACAAGTTCAAGCTGGGCCTGCCCCAGCCGCCCGCCGTCTACAAGGACACGCTGATCCTGGGCTGGGCCGGTCTGGACTGGGTCTACAAGACCGAAAACCCGGGCACCGTGTTCGGCATCGACGCGCGCACCGGCGCGCTGAAATGGCAGTTCGACATCATTCCCAAGCATCTGGAGAACCAGACCGGCACCGCCAATGTTTGGGCCTCCATGTCGGTCGACACCAAGACCGGCCTGGTCTTCGTGCCCACCTCCTCGCCCAGCCCGAACTACTATGGCGGCGACCGCAAGGAGGAGATGCCCTATGCCACCGCCACCGTCGCGCTGAATGCCGAGACGGGCCAGGTGGTGTGGAGCCGCCAGCTGATCCATCACGACATCTGGGATCTGGACATCAACTCCGCGCCCACCCTGGTGGACATCAAGAAGGACGGCCAGGTCATTCCGGCGCTGGTGCAGGCGACCAAGCAAGGCTTCCTGTTCGTGCTCAACCGCAACACCGGCGAGCCGGTCTATCCGATCGAGGAGCGTCCCTATCCGGCGTCCGACGTGCCGGGCGAGGTCGCGGCCAAGACCCAGCCCTATGTGCCGCTGCCCGAGCCGACGGTGGCCGATACCACCCCGCCGGTGTCCAAGCTGGCCGATCTGGCCAGCTTCGGCGAGTGCAGCCGCTGGAAGGCGCGCCTGCGCGACGAAGGCCGTTTCACCCCGCCCAGCGTCCGGGGCAGCATCGCCTATCCGGCGACGGTGGGCGGCGTGGAATGGGGCGGCGGCGCGCTGGACCCCACCACCAACACCTATGTGGTGAACAGCGACAGCGTGGTGCAGATCTACACGCTGATCCCGCGGGGTGAGGCCGACAAGATTCTGAAGGGCAAGCTGCGCGCCGCGGGCG
>CALDFO010000463.1 GCA_937942205.1 uncultured Alphaproteobacteria bacterium | reverse complement strand
ACACCGCAGGCGCAGGAGATCGAAGCCCGCCACTACTACCGTCCGCGCGATCCGCAGGTGCTGGCCAAGTACAAGGCCCAGTTTCCGCCTATCAAACTGTCCACCATCGACGAGGCATTCGGCGGCTGGGCCAAGGTTCAGGCCGTCCACTTTGGCGACCGGGGCATTTTCGATCAGATTTATCAGCCGGGGCGGTAGGGACGCGGCCCGGCGCACCGGGCGGCAACGGCTCGGGCGTTTTTGCTTGATGGGGATGATATGAAAAAGCTGATCTGTGGGTTCGCCGCCGCGATGCTGTGGGCCGCGCCCGCCGCCCAGGCCGACACCGTCCTGCTGAATGCCAGCTATGACGCCACCCGCGAGCTCTACAAGGACCTGGGCGGTGTCTTCCGCGCCCAGCAGAAGGCCAAGGGCGAGGCCGTCACCCTCAACAGCAGTCATGGCGGATCGGGCGCCCAGTCGCGGGCGGTGATCGACGGCCTGCAAGCCGATATCGTGACCCTGGCGCTGGCCGCCGACATCGACCAGATTGCCCGCCGCGCCAAGCTTCTGCCCGCCGACTGGCAGACGCGCCTGCCGAACAATTCGGCGCCCTATACCTCGACCATCGTCTTCCTGGTCCGCAAGGGCAATCCCAAGGCCATCAAGGACTGGGGCGACCTGGTGCGGCCCGGCGTGACGGTGATCGCGCCCAATCCCAAGACCGGCGGCGCGTCGCGCTGGGCCTATCTGGCCGCCTGGGCCTGGGCGGAAAAGCGCCCCGGTGGCAGTGCGCAAAAGGCCCGCGATTTCGTCAGCGTCCTCTACAAGCACGTGCCGGTGCTGGATTCCAGCGGGCGCGGGTCTTCGATCACCTTCACCCGGCGCGGCCTAGGCGACGTTCTGCTGAACTGGGAGAATGAGGCCAAGCTGGCGCTGAAGGAAAAGGGCGGCGATCAATATCAGATCGTCTATCCGTCGCGCTCCATCCTGGCCGAGCCGCCGGTGGCGCTGCTGGACCGCAATGTGGATCGCAAGGGCAGCCGCAAGGCGGCAACCGCGTTTCTGAATTTTCTGTATGGCAAACCCGCGCAGGAGATCGCGGCCCGGCACTTCTACCGTCCGCGCGACCCGGCTATCCTGGCGGCCCACCGGGCGGAGTTCCCCACGCTTCCGCTCGCCACCATTGACGGCGATTTCGGCGGCTGGGCCAAGGCCCAGGCCACGCATTTCGCGGACGGCGGCATCTTCGACCAGATTTACCGGCCAGGACAATGAGCGCCATCGGTTTGAAATTCGGCTCGAACAGGGGCCTGCTGAGACGGCGCCGCGTGCTGCCGGGCTTTGGCCTGTCGCTGGGTTTCACCCTGCTGTACCTGACCGGCATCGTGCTCATTCCGCTGCTGGCCCTGACGCTGCGGCCGTTCGAGTTGGGGCTGGCCGGTTTCTGGGACGCCATCGCCACGCCGCGCGTGCTGGCGGCGCTGCGCCTGTCGTTCGGCATGGCGCTGGCCGCCGCCGTCATCGACTCGGTGTTCGGCTTCATCATCGCCTGGGTGCTGGTGCGCTACCGCTTTCCCGGCAAGGGACTGCTGGATGCGGTGATTGATCTGCCCTTCGCGCTGCCCACGGCGGTGGCGGGCATCGCTTTGTCCACGCTCTATGCCCCATCCGGCTGGATCGGCGCCTGGCTGACCGAGCATGGCATCCGTGTCGCCTATACCCCCTGGGGCGTGCTGGTGGCGATGATCTTCATCAGCCTGCCCTTCACCGTCCGCACGGTGCAGCCTGTGCTGGCGGAAGTGGGCCGCGATGTGGAAGAGGCGGCCGCCACCCTGGGCGCCACGCGGCTGCAGACCATCGGCCGCGTCGTGCTGCCCATGCTGCTGCCCGCCATCCTGACCGGCATGGCGATGGCCTTCGCCCGCAGCGTGGGCGAATACGGTTCCATCATTTTCATCGCGGGCAATCTGCCCGCGGTCAGCGAGATCGCGCCGCTGCTGATCGTCACCAAGCTGGAACAGTTCGACTATGCCGGGGCCGCCGCCATCGGCGTGGTGATGCTGGCCGCCAGCTTCGTGATGCTGCTGGCGCTGAACGGCCTGCAAAGCTGGGCGGCCAAACGCAGATGAGCCGGAAATTCCTCAAGCCCACCGAAGACCCGTTCTGGCTCAAGGCGCTTCTGTTCGCCGTGACCCTGGGCTTCATCGCGCTGGTCCTGCTGCTGCCCCTGATGCTGGTGTTCCGCGAGGCGCTGGTGGGCGGCCTGGGCCCGGCCTGGGACGCGATCACCGAAACCGACTCCCTGGCGGCGCTGCGCCTGTCGCTGCTGGCGGCGGCGATCGCCGTGCCGCTCAACACCGTGTTCGGCATCGCAGCCGCCTGGGCCGTCGCCAAATTCGACTTTCCCGGCAAGACCTTCCTGGTGACGCTGATAGACCTGCCCTTCTCGGTGTCGCCGGTGGTGTCGGGCCTGGTCTATGTCCTGGTGTTCGGGATGCAGGGCTGGTTCGGGCCCTGGCTGGCGGGGCATGACGTGCGCATCCTGTTCGCTTTGCCGGGCATCGTGCTGGCGACCGTCTTCGTCACCTTTCCCTTTGTCGCCCGCGAGCTGATCCCGCTGATGGTGGACCAGGGCCGTGACGAGGAGGAAGCCGCCGCCACCCTGGGCGCCTCGGGCTTTCAGACCTTTCTGCGCGTCACCCTGCCCAACATCAAATGGGGCCTGCTCTACGGCATCCTGTTGTGCAACGCCCGGGCACTGGGCGAATTCGGCGCGGTGTCGGTGGTCTCGGGCCACATCCGCGGCCAGACCAACACCATGCCGCTGCATGTCGAGCTGCTCTACAACAATTACGATTATATCGGGGCCTTCGCCGTCGCCGCGCTGCTGGCGCTGCTGGCGCTGGTCACCCTGGCCCTCAAGTCATTTCTGGAATGGCGCTATGCGGACGAACTGGCCGCATCGCATCGCCACTAGGAGCCTTCGCATGTCGCTTATCGTCGATTCGATCACCAAGACCTTCGCGCGTTTCGCCGCGCTGAACGGCGCCAGCTTCCAGGCGCCGCAGGGGGCGTTCGTCTCGCTGCTGGGGCCGTCCGGTTCGGGCAAGACCACGCTGCTG
>CALDFO010000462.1 GCA_937942205.1 uncultured Alphaproteobacteria bacterium | reverse complement strand
GGCCCAGGCGGCATAGTCGGCGATGCGCGGATAGCGCAGATGGACGCCATGGCCCTGGATCACCGGCTGCTGGCCGCCCGGAAAGGTCAGGCCGCGCATGAAGGCGATGGGGCTGGTTTTCGCGAGGGCCGCCTTGACCATGCTGGTTTCGCCGTCCTATTCCGCCGCGCTGGGAAGACGGGCGGCGGCGCCGAACCGGCGGGAGAAGGCATCGAAGCTTTCCAGCCTGCCGACCGGGCCCAGCGCCGCGACGGCGGGCGCGGCCTGCTGCATCACCTGGGCCGCATACCGCTTCACCGCGGCGGCGTCGATCGCGTCGAGTTGCGCCACGATTTCCACCGCGGACTGCACCCGGCCCAGCGCGAACAGCTGGCCCGCGATCTGTTCGGCCCGGGTGCCCGGCCGCTCCATGCCCATCAGCAGCGAGACCTTGAGCTGGGCGCGGGCGCGCGCCACTTCCGCCTCGCTGAGATTTCCTGCGATGGCTTCCATCTCGCCCGCGATGACGGCGGAAATCTCGGCGGCTTCCGTCTCGCCCGTGCCGGCATAGACGCCCAGGAAACCGGAATCCTGAAAGCCGTTGGAAAAGGCATAGATGGAATAGCAGAGCCCGCGCTTCTCGCGCGCTTCCTGGAACAGGCGCGAGGAAGTGCCGCCGCCCAGCGCGGTGGCATAGATCTGGGCCACGAAATAGTCGGGATCGGAATTGGAGACGCCGGGAAAGGCATAGGCGACATGCGCCTGTTCCAGATCCTCGATCTCGCGATAGTCGCCGCCGGTATACCGCGCCTGCGCCACCGGCGGCACCGCGCCGGGGTTGAGGCCGCCGCAGGTCTCTTCCGCCAGTTTGAGGATGTCGGCATGGCGCACCGCGCCCGACGCCACCAGCGTCATGCCGTCCAGCCGGTACTGGGTGGCCATATAGTCCTGGAGCATCTCGCGGCTGAAGGCGTTGACGGTCTTTTCCTCGCCCAGGATCGGCCAGCCCAGCGGCTGGTCGCGGTAGATCGCCGATTGCAGGTGATCGAACACGATGTCGTCGGGCGTGTCGCGCGCCTGTCCCAGTTCCTGCAACACCACCTGGCGCTCGCGCTCCAGCTCGGCGGGCTCGAAGGTGGGGCTGGTGAGAATGTCGCCGATGATATCCAGCGCCAGCGGCACATCGTCTTTCAGGACGCGGGCGTGGAAGGCCGTCTGCTCGCGGCTGGTATAGGCGTTCAGGATACCGCCCACCGCCTCGATCTCCTCGGCGATGGCGCGCGCCGACCGGCGCGCCGTGCCCTTGAAGGCCATGTGTTCGAGCATGTGGGAGACGCCCATCTGGGGGAGCGTCTCGTTGCGGCTGCCGGTATCGACCCACAGGCCGACAGCGACACTTTCCAGGCCCGGCATCGGATCGCTGACGACCGTCAAGCCGTTGGAAAGTTTGGATATTTCCAAGGTCATGCCGTCAGTCTAGAAGAGATGAACCGCTTAATCAAAGCGGTGTCGCGGCCCAGCACGTCCAGCCGTTCGGGCAGGTTTTTCAGGCCCGACAGGCGCACCGGTTCCGGCGGCGGCGCGCCGATCGCCTGGGCGACCGCATCGGGGAACTTGGCCGGATGGGCGGTGGAAAGGATCACCACCGGCGACGGCCCCCCTGATCTTCCATTCTGTCCCATCCGGCGGGCGGCGGCGACGCCCACGGCGGTGTGCGGATCGATGATGCGGCCGGTTTGCTGATGCACCGCCGCGATGGCGGCGCGGGTTTCGCCGTCATCGCTGGCGAAGGCGCTGTAGCGGGCGCGCAGGCTCTCCAGCACCGCGCGCGGCAGTTCCAGCCTGCGGCTGCGGGCAAAATCGCCCATCGCGGCCGCCGTCCAGGCGGCGTCGCGGCCCGACGCCTCGAACAAGGCGCGCTCGAAGTTGGAGGCCACCTGGATATCCATGGACGGGCTGAGGGTGGCATGGGCGTTGCCGGCGGCATAGACGCCGTCATTCAGGGCGCGGGCCATGATGTCGTTGGCATTGGTGGCGATCACCAGCCGCGCCACATCCAGCCCCATGCGCGCGGCCGCCTCGCCCGCGAAGATGTCGCCGAAATTGCCGGTGGGCACCACGAAGGTGGCGGGACGTCCCAATTGCGCCGTGGCGGTGAAGTAATAGACGCACTGGGCGGCGATGCGGGCGAAATTGATCGAATTGACCGCCGTCAGGCCGATCTGGCGCGCGAACTCGATATCGGCGAACAGGTCCTTCACGATGCTCTGGGCGTCGTCGAAGGTGCCTTCCAGGGCGATGTTATGGACATTGGCCTGCGCCGCCGTCGTCATCTGCAGGCGCTGCACGTCGCTGACGCGCCCCTTGGGATGCATCACGAAGACGTCGATATTGGGCAGCCCGCCCAGCGCGGCGATGGCGGCCGAGCCGGTATCGCCCGACGTGGCCGCCACGATGGTGGCGCGGCCGCCGCGCTTGGCCAGGGCTTTGGCGAAAAGCTGCCCCAGGATCTGCATGGCGATGTCCTTGAAGGCCAGGGTCGGGCCGTGGAACAGCTCCAGCAGATATTCGCCCGCGCCGATCTGGCTGAGGGGCGCGATGGCGGGGGCGTCGAAGTCCGCATAGGCCGCTTCCACCGCCGCGCGCAGTTCGCCGTCGCTGAAGGACTCGGCGGTGGAAAGC
>CALDFO010000461.1 GCA_937942205.1 uncultured Alphaproteobacteria bacterium | reverse complement strand
GGGCCACCAGATCGTCATAGCGCCCGCCGCCCGCGACCGAACCGAACACCCCTCCTTCGCCGTCCTCGTTGGTCACGGGGAAGGTCAGCTGCGCCTCGAACACCGCGCCGGTATAATAATCCAGCCCGCGCACCACGCCGGTATCGAACAGGATGCGGTCGGGGCCATAGCCGCAGGCCTGCAACAGCCGCACGATCTGCTCCAGTTCGTTCAGCCCCGCCGCGCCGACGGCGCTGCCGCCGACCAGGGTGCCGATCTGGCGCAGATGTGCCTCCTCGTCCTGCGCGTCGGGCGCGACAAAGGCCAGGATGCGATGCGCCTGTTCCGGCGACAGGCCCGCGCCCTTGGTGAAATCGCCGGAGTCATCCTTGCGACCCTCGCCCAGCAGCGCCGAGACGCCGTCCACGCCCAGCCGGTCGATCTTGTCGATGGCGCGCAGCACGATGCCGCGCCGTTCGCGGTCGTCCAGCGCCACGCCCGACGCTTCCAGCACGCCGTCCAGCAGCTTGCGGTTGTTCAGCTTGACGATGTAGTCGCCGCGGCTAAGGCCCAGCGCCTCCAGCGTGTCGGACAGCATCATCAGCAGTTCGGCGTCGGCCGCCGGTGACGCGGACCCCACGGTGTCCGCGTCGAACTGGGTGAATTCGCGATAGCGGCCGGGGCCGGGCTTTTCGTTGCGCCACACGCTGCCGGTCTGGTAGCGGCGGAAGGGCTTGGCCAGATGCTGGAAATTGGCCGCGACATGGCGCGCCAGCGGCGCGGTCAGGTCATAGCGCAGGCTCATCCACTGTTCGTCGTCATCCTTCAGCGAGAAGACGCCGGCATTGGGCCGGTCCACATCGGGCAGGAACTTGCCCAGCGCGTCGGTATATTCGAAGGCGGGCGTCTCCAGCGGCTCGAAGCCATAGCTTTGATAGACGGCGCGGATAGTGGCCAGCATCGCCTGCTCGGCCATGATCTCGCCGGGTCCGCGATCGCGGAATCCCCGCGGCAGCCGGGCCTTGGGCCGGGCCGCTTTTTCCTTGGGCGATTTGGGCGAGGTCATGGAAAAGCCGGTCTCTGGTGGATGGCGGGGTTGTACCGGCCCCGTGCCACAGCGGCAAGGAACCGAAAGAAATTATTGCGGAACAATGACTTGAAACGGCCTGCCTTGCCTCTTGCGTCCGGCCATGTTGCAGTGCGAACTACCGGAACCCGCCCGCCAGAAAAGGATGCCCGCCTTGGCCGACAGCAAAGTCTATCCCGACGCCGCCGCGGCCCTGAAGGGGCTGACCTTTGACGGCATGAGCGTGCTGGCGGGGGGCTTCGGCCTGTCGGGCAATCCCGAGAACCTGATCGCGGCGCTGAAGGAGGACGGGGTGAAGAACCTCACCATCGTCTCCAACAATTGCGGCGCCGACGGCAAGGGCCTGTGGGTGCTGCTGAACAACGGCCAGGTGAAGAAGATGATCTCGTCCTATGTCGGCGAGAACAAGCTGTTCGAGGAGCTGTATCTCAGCGGCAAGCTGGAGCTGGAACTGAACCCGCAAGGCACCCTGGCCGAGCGCATCCGCGCCGGCGGCGCCGGCATCCCCGCCTTCTACACCCGCACCGGCGTCGGTACCGTGGTGGCCGAAGGCAAGCCGCAGGAGGATTTCGAAGGCCAGACCTATGTGCGCGAAAGCTGGCTGAAGGGCGACCTGGCCATCGTCAAGGCCTGGAAGGGCGATACCGAAGGCAACCTCGTCTATCGCAAGACGGCGCGCAACTTCAATCCGATGATCGCCACCGCCGGCAAGGTCACCATCGCGGAGGTGGAGGAACTGGTCGCGCCGGGACAGCTCGATCCCGACGGCATCCACACCCCCGGCATCTTCGTCCAGCGCATCTTCCAGGGCCGCGACTACAAGAAATATATCGAGCGCGTGACCACCCGCCCCCGCCCGGCCGCAACCACGGAAAGCAAGTAAGATGCCCTGGACCCGCGAAGAGATCGCCGCCCGTGCCGCCCGCGAGTTGCAGGACGGTTTCTATGTCAATCTGGGCATCGGCATTCCCACTCTGGTGGCCAATTACATCCCGGACGGGATGCATGTGACGCTGCAGAGCGAGAACGGCATGTTGGGCATGGGCCCCTTCCCCTATGAGGGCGAGGAGGATGCCGACCTGATCAATGCCGGCAAACAGACCGTCACCGAACTGCCCAGCACCAGCTATTTCTCCTCTGCCGACAGTTTCGGCATGATCCGCGGCGGTCATATCGACCTGTCGGTGCTGGGCGCGATGGAGGTGTCGGAAGACGGCGACATCGCCAACTGGATGATCCCCGGCAAGATGGTCAAGGGCATGGGCGGCGCGATGG
>CALDFO010000460.1 GCA_937942205.1 uncultured Alphaproteobacteria bacterium | reverse complement strand
GCGCTGACCCTGACGCATCATGGCGTCAGCCTGAGTCTGCTGGGCGGCGCCAGCCGGATGACGGCAGCCAATGATGTGGGACTGTACCGTTCCGACGCCGGCGGCAACTGGCGCGAGATCTTCTATGCCCGCGCCGCCGCCGATGCGGGCGATGCGGCAACCAAAAGCGGTGCCGAAACACTGACCAACAAGACGCTGGATGCCGCATCCAATGCCGTATCCAATCTGGCCGTTTCGATGTTCGCGGCCAATGCCGCCGATACGGACGGCACTTTGGCCGCCAACAGCGACACCCGCTTCGCCACCCAGAAGGCCGTCAAGACCTATGCGGATCAGATTGCGGCTGTGAGGCCGGGCCGGAACCTGCTCATCGACGGGGATTTTCGCGTCAATCAGCGCGGATACACGTCAGGCGGAATCCTCTCTGCGGGCGCGTTTGGTCATGACCGGTGGAAGGCTGGCGCCAGCGGTGGCGATTACTCGTTCACGCAACTGCCCAGCGCGACCCAGATCACAATCGCATCCGGCAAGACGCTGATCCAGATTGTTGAGGATAAGAATGTGCAGGGCGGAGGATACGTGCTGTCCTGGGAAGGAACTGCGCAGGCTCGTGTTGGTATAAGCGGCGCGGCGCCTTCTGGTGCATACGCCGCCAGCCCTCTTGCGATTACCGGCGCAGGTGCTGGGCAAAGTATCTCGGCAGAGTTCAACAGCGGCACGCTGGGAAGAGTCCAGCTTGAAGCCGGCTCCATCGCCACGCCCTTCGAGCATGTCGATTATGCGGCCATGCTCCAGCGGTGCCAGAGGTATTATCAGAGGTTCAACTTTTCTTCGGCGCAGATTGCCGTTGGTATGGCTTATTCAGCATCGGATGCGCTGTTTGTGTTTTATTTTCCAGAAATGAGAGTGGCACCAACAATCACGCAGCCGCCGAGTGGTGCTGGGGCTGGCCAAGCATATTGGAGCACTTCCACGTTTCAGCCCCCGAGTGGTTATGGAAATCACACGGCAGATTTGATCTCTGTGAAAAGCGCACGGCTTCGTGGAGGCGCGTACACAGGATTGACCGCCGGCGCTCCATCTGGGTTTTTTGCGGGCGCAGGTTCTCAAGTCACTTTAGACGCGGAGCTATAAAATGTACGAACTCGTTGCGTCCCCAGAAAGCAAAATTACCTCAGTACAAAGGTATATGGATGCCGCCTGCATTCCGCTCGTGCAAGGCAACCAAGATTGTCGCCGCTTCCTGAAAGAGTGGCGCGATGGTGCAGAGGTGCGTGACGCCGATGGCGAGCCGCTGCCATACAGCGAGCAAGCGGTGCGCGATCTTGGACTTGAGCCGCGCGATCTGGCCGATACGCTTGCGGGGCAGCCTGCCGAGGTGGCGGCATGACGCTGGTTGAGGAATGGCGGCAGGCCTGGCGCTGGTTCTCGGTCCAGGCCATGGCGCTGTCGGTGCTGGTGCAGGCGGCCTGGGAGGCTTTGCCCGCCGACCTGAAACAGTATCTGCCGCCGGGATTGGGTCTGGCGCTGTCGCTGGGGTTGCTGGCCTGCGGAATCATCGGCCGCCTGGTGCGGCAGGGCAGGCGGTTCTGATGGCCTGGCTGCAAGGCAAGGCGGCAGCCGCCGCCGCCATCGCGCTGGCTTTGCTGCTGGCCTGGCAGACGGCGCGGATCGAGGGTCTGCCGCTGGCCGGCGGCGGCTTCAAACAGGCGGTCGCGGCGCTGGAGAAAGACATTGCCGCCCACGATCTGCGTGACGCTAGGGCGCGTGCCGAGGCGCTGGCCGCAAGCGCACGGATCCAGGCGCGCATGAATACGGTTGCTGCCGCGCATCTGGCCGCCGGCCGCGGCATCCAGACTCAAATCCAGACCGTGATCGAGAAGGTGCCTGTCTATGTCCCTGCCAAGGCTGATGCTGAGTGCCGTATTCCCTGGGGCGCTGTGCGCCTGCTCGACGCCGCCGCCAGCGGCGCCGGTCTCGCCGATAGTGGCGCCCGTGTCGGTCCCGGCCAGCCTGATGACGCCGCCTCGGACGTTACGCTGTCTGAGGCTGTCGCCCTGCTCGCCGCGAATGCCGGATTCGCAAGACAGAATGCCGAACAGTTGACGGCGCTTCAGCAGGCCTATCCCTGACAACAAGAAACCCCGCATCTTGCGATGCGGGGTTTCCGACTTGACGCCTGGGGCCCTATGGGGAGGGGCATACCACGGGCCTTGCGCCCCAAGATTTTCCGTTGTTCCTCCGTCTAGAGCCGGATGACGCGCCCGTTATGGGCATTCACCTGCACCATGCGGGTGCGGCCATGACGGTCCTGCACCCGCACCGTGTAGCGGTCGCCGCGCACCAGGCGGGGCGTGCCGATCATCCGCATGTCGTGGCTGCGCAGAATGTGGCGGATGCGGGCATGGTCGTCGCGGCGGATATCCTGGTGATAGCCGGCGCGCCAGCCGTCATGACGCGCGGGCTGGGCCGAAGCCGTGCCGGCCACGCCCGCCGCCGCGATCATCGCCAGGGCGGCCATTGTCAGAAGCTTCTTAGGTCCGAACATTGTCGTCTCCTTATTCCTCCGGGCGGAAAACAGGGTTGTCTTGCCGTCCATGAGCCGCACAATAGGCAGACGGGGCTGAACCGGGTCTGGACGGGGTGTTCATGCCGGGTTCATCTCCCGCGCCATAAAAAAGCCTCATGCGCACCCGGATTTTCACCGCTGTCCTGCTGGGCGTCCTGGCCCTGGGCGCCGCCGTTCTGCCGGCGGCCGCACAGCCGCGCTGGCATGACGGGCGCGAGGGGGTTCAGCCCCTGGACCGCATCCTGCCGGGCATCCGCCGCCAGCATCCGGGCACCTTCTATGACGCCCAGCCCACCTATGGTCCCAACGGCGATCCGCAATACCGCCTGAAATGGATGACGCCGGAAGGCCGGGTGATCTGGTTCGACGCCGATGCCCGTTCGGGCCGGGTGCTGGGCCAGACCTCGCCCCGCGAGCGGATGCAGGGCCGCCAGCCCTATATGGGCGATCCCTATGACGGCGGCTATGGCCGCATGAAGCAGCGGGAGCGCCAGGAACGCGGTTTCGCGCCGCCTTCGCGCTATGGCAATGAGGACCGCTATGGTAGTTCCTATGAACGGCGCGGCGACGGCGATGGCGAGCGCCGCGGCCGTGGCCGCCGCAACCGCGATTAGGGAAATGCCATGCGTATCCTGCTGGTCGAGGACGACAAGGATCTCCAGCGTCTGCTGAAAAAGGCGCTGGCCGATGCCGGCTATGTGGTGGACAGCGCCCTGGACGGCGAGGAAGGCCATTTCCTGGGCGATACCGAGCCGTATGACGCGGTGATCCTGGACCTGGGCCTGCCCAAGATGGACGGCGTCAGCGTGCTGCAGAAATGGCGCAAGGACGGCAAGGCCATGCCGGTGCTGATCCTCACCGCCCGCGACCGCTGGAGCGACAAGGTGACCGGCTTCGACGCGGGCGCCGACGATTATCTGGCCAAGCCCTTTCATACCGAGGAATTGCTGGCCCGCCTGCGCGCGCTGCTGCGCCGCGCCGCCGGCATCGCCACCGCCGATATCGAGATCGGCCCCTTGCGGATCGATCCGCGCGCCTCCCGCGTCACGCTGGACGGCAATCCGGTCAAGCTCACCAGCCAGGAATACCGGCTGCTGGCCTATCTGGCCCATCATCGCGGCAAGGTGGTGTCGCGCACCGAACTGGTGGAGCATCTCTACGACCAGGATTTCGACCGCGATTCCAACACGATCGAAGTTTTCATCGGGCGCCTGCGCAAGAAGCTGGACGCAGGCCTGATCCAGACGGTGCGCGGCCTTGGCTATTCTCTCGACGATCCGAAACCGGGCGGCAAAGACGCTGACGCCTGACTCCTGGCTTGAGGCTTTCAGGCTCCGGTCGCTGGCCGCCCGCCTGATCGCGGCGGCGGCGATATGGACCATGCTGGGACTGGCGGTAGGCGGGGTGGTGCTGTCGGGCGCCTTCCACCGGGCCGCGCTCGAAGGTTTCGACACCAAGCTGCAGTCGGACATGGATGGGCTGATCGCGGCGGCCGAGCCCGATCCCAATGGCGGCGTGATGCTGCAAAGCCGCTTCCTCAACCACAATTTCGACCGGGTCTATTCCGGCCTCTATTATCAGATCCGTTCGGGCCGCAGCGGCGGGCAGATTTCGCGCTCGCTGTTCGACCGCGAATTGTGGCCGGGTGGCGAGGAGCGGCAAGGCCCCTTGCGCCTGGGCTATGCCGACGGGCCGGAGGGCCAGCATCTGCGCGTGGTGTCGCGCCGGGTGGATCTGACGCCCTGGAAGGACGGCGAGGGCGAATACACCTTCATGGTGGCGGGCGACATGGCGACGGTGGATTCCCAGGTGGCCGCGTTCAACACCACCCTGTTCTGGTCTTTCCTGCTGCTGGGCTTCGGCCTGATCATCGCCATCCTGTTGCAGGTCCGCATCGGTCTCTTGCCGCTGCGCAAGGTCAGCCGCGGCCTGGCCCGAATCCGGGGCGGCGAGGCGCGGCGGCTGGACGGCCAGTTCCCCACCGAGATCGCGCCGCTGGCCGCCGAGTTGAACTCGCTGATCCAGCACAGCGAGGAAGTGGTGGGCCGGGCGCGAACCCATGTCTCCAATCTGGCGCATTTCCTCAAGACGCCGCTGAGCGTGCTGGCGGCGGAAGCCGACGCGCACGAGAAAGTGCCGGGGGCCGGTCCATTCGCCGATACGGTGCACAAGCAGGTCTCCTCCATGCGGCGGCAGGTGGATCACTATCTCAGCCGCGCCCGCGCCGCGGGGTCGCTGGATGTGCTGGGCAACCGCACCCCCGTCGCGCCGGTGCTGGCCGACCTGTCGCGGGTGATCGCCCGCATCCATGCCGCGCGCGGCATCGTGA
>CALDFO010000459.1 GCA_937942205.1 uncultured Alphaproteobacteria bacterium | reverse complement strand
GGTGGGTCTGGTGAGCACCAGGCGTCTGGTGATCGCGGGCGACGGCACCGCCCCCACCGGCGCCAACGGCAAGCTGGGCGGCTGGCTCCGGGCCTATGACAAGAAGACGGGCAAGGAAGTGGCGGCGGTGCCGCTGCCGTCGCGCGTCTCCGGGTCGCCCATGACCTATATGGCCGGCGGCAAGCAGTATGTCGCGGTAGCGGTGTCGGGCAGCGGCGCCAACGGCCAGCTGGTGAGCTTTCGCCTGCCGGGCTGAGGGCTCTGACGCCGGCCGGGCGCGGGTGGCCTTTCCTGATGGTCGGGGCATAGTATGATCCCGCTGGATTTCCGGGATGGCCGCCATGCGCCTCGATGACCTGCGCCCCAGCGACAATGTGGATGACCGCCGTGGCGGCTTTGGCGGGCGCGGCATCGCCTTGGGTGGCGGCGGGCTGGGCCTGGTCGCCGTCATCGTCGTGTCGCTGCTGTTCGGGGTGGACCCCTCCCAGCTTCTGGGTGAGGGCGGGCTGCCGGTCAGCCAATCCAGCCCGCAAAGCGGCCCGCGCGCCGACGACGCGGCCTATGACTTCACCCGCCGGGTGATCGGCTCGGCCGAGGATGTCTGGACGCCGCTGATGCAGCAGCAGGGTGTGCGCTTCGTGCCCGCCACCTTCACCGCCTATGACCAGGCCACGCCCACCGGCTGCGGCACCGGCCAGTCCGCCGCCGGGCCGTTCTATTGTCCCGCCGACGGCCATATCTATCTCGATCTGACCTTTTTCGACGAACTCGGCCAGCGCTTCGGCGCGCCCGGCGAATTCGCCCGCGCCTATGTCATCGCCCATGAATATGGCCATCACATCCAGAACCTGACCGGCGTGATGCAGCGCCATGGCGGCCGCGCGCGCGGCGCCGACAGCGATGCGGTGCGGGTCGAGCTGCAAGCCGACTGTTATGCCGGGGTCTGGGCCAACCATGCCAACCGCCGTTTCGCCATCCTGGAGAGCGGCGATGTGGAGCAGGGGCTGGCGGCGGCCTCGGCGGTGGGCGACGACACGTTGCAGAAACAGGCGCAAGGCTATGCCGTGCCGGATTCCTTCACGCACGGCACCTCGGCCCAGCGCGTCCAATGGTTCCGCCAGGGCCTGGCCAGCGGCGACGTCGCCACCTGCGACACCTTCCGCTGATTCATTTCGGGCCTGTTTCGCCGTCGGATGACAGCGGTTATACAGGAGCCGTTTCAACGACGGACCTGCCGTGATGCCCGCCACCGACCCCATCCGCATCAACGCTTTTCTCGACGCGGCCTGTGCCGATCCGGGCCTTCATGCCCGCTTCCTCAATACCCTGTCGCTGATGGAGCATATCGGCAGCCGCAAGATCATGGTCAGCCAGTCGCGCCGGCCCCTGGGGCAGGAAACCCTCAAGCACCTGGCCGAGGAAGCGCGTCACGCCTTTTTCTTCAAGCGCGCCGCCGACGCTGCGGCGCGGCGCGAGATGTCCTATGACGATGTGGATGTGATCGCCGGGCCGCGGGCGCGGCTTTACATGGGGCGTCTGGACGCCTTCATCGGCCATGCGGTGTCGGGCGAGGCCGCCTATCTCTACATGTCCCTGACCATCGAGATCCGCGCCATCTGGTTCTACCGGCTCTACCAGGATGCGTTGAAACGGAACGGCCATGGGCTGAACCTCAACAGCCTTCTGGCCGAGGAAACCCGGCATCTGGACGAGATGCGCCGGCGGCTGGTCGCGCTGGACGAAAATCCCGATGCCCGCCTGCCGGTCTTCGTCGCCTATGAGGAAGCTTTGTTCGGCAATCTGCTGACGGGTCTGGAACAGGGCGTCGCCGCCACAACCCTGGTGTGATGCCGTTCCGGCGCGAAATCGCACCGGAACCCGATCAAGTTCCCGCGCGTTGTCGGGGGGAAGCCAAAAAAGGAACCGTGCATGGCCATCAAGACGAAAATGTGCGTTGCGGTCGTGGCCGCTGTTTTGCTGGCGGGTTGCGGCAGTTCGCCAGGTGATCGCGCGGCGTCGGGCGCCCTGATCGGCGCTGCCGGCGGTGCCGCCATCGGCGCGGCGGCGGGCAATCCGGGCCTGGGCGCGGCGGTCGGCGCGGGTGCGGGCGCGCTGGTCGGCGCCACCACCGATCCCTGCGACTTGAATCTGGGTGACCCGTTCTGGCGCGACAATGGCGGCAGGGACGGCTATTACCGCCGCTGCGGCCGTCACTATCGCGGCCGTTAAGACACAGCCGTTAGAGAAAGAGAAAGTGCGATGCATGGCGTGCGGCTAGCGCATGCCATGCATCCATTTTTTCATCAACGGCGTGAGGGCGAAGAACAGCACGCCCAGTCCCACCGCCCACAGCGCCACACTGCCGAAGAAGGTCTGGTAATGCGCCAGCAGGGCGGGATGCGCCATCGCCTTCTGCTCGGCGGCGCTGACCGAGGAGAGCTTGGCGATCTCGGCGGCGGCCCAGCTGCCGATGGCGACCGCCAGCATCCACAATCCTACCATGAAGCCGATGATGCGGTCCGTGGTCAGGCGCGTGACGGTGGACAGTCCGATGGGCTGCAGGACGATGGCCGCCATGGCGAAGCAGACAAAGGTCAGCATCAGCCACCAGACGCTGACCAGCCCGGCGCCGTCCGCCAGCCTTATGCCCAGCCACACCGCGCCGAACCCCGCCGCCAGGGCGAAGATGGCCAAAGCGAGTTTGGGCGGCGTGGGCGGATTGAGGCCGCGCTTGTCCAGCCAGTCCCACAGCCAGGCCACGACCGGCGACAGGATCAGCAGGAACAGGGTGGTCGCGCCCTGAAGCTGTGACGCCTGCAAGGTCACCGGCCCCATCTGCAGATCCACCAGCCGCGCCGTGAACAGATTGATCGAGCTGCCGGTCTGTTCGATCAGCGCCGCATAGCAGGCCCACATCGCCCAGATGATCAGCGAGCACCAGACGCGCTCGCGTTCCACCTTCTCCAGCTTGGCGACCGAGAACCAGATCGTCCAGGCCAGCGCCAGGAAGACGGTGGTGATCACGATCGGGCCGGTGACCTGCGGAATCTGCATCAGGCCATAGGTGGCGATCAGCGTGCCCAGAATGCCGATGAGGGGGATGCGGCGGCCCGCGATCCGGATGCCCGCCACCGCATAGGTGCGCCGGGCGGAGGCCGGTTCCTCCTCGCGCGCCAGATAGCGCTGACCCAGCATGAAGGTGGCTTGGCCCAGGCACATGCCGATGCCCGCCAGCCCGAAGCCATAGCCCCAGCCATAGGTCTGCCCGATATAGCCGCAGGTGAAGGCCGCCAGCGTGGCGCCGATATTCACGCCCCAGAAGAAGATCACGAAACCGGAATCGCGCAACCGCGAATCCTTGGGATACAAGGCGCCCACCATGGTCGAGATGTTTCCCTTCAGGAAACCCACGCCGGTGATCAGGAAGGCCATGGAGATATAGAAAAGCTGCAAGCCCGCGGGCGTCGCGCCCTTGGCGCCGGTGGCGAATTCGAAATCCTGGATGGCGAAGCCGAAATGGCCCACGATCATCAGGGCGCCGCCGATCATCACCGATTTGTTGTAGCCGAAGAAGCGGTCGGCGATGACGCCCCCCAGCAGCGGCGAGATATAGACCAGTGCCGTATAGGCGCCGTATATGGCGAAGGAGGCGGTGTCGGTCAGCAGGAAACGCTGGGTCAGATACAGGACCAGCAGGGCGCGCATACCGTAATAGCTGAAACGCTCCCAGGTTTCGGTCATGAACAGGACATACAGTCCCTTGGGATGGCCGAAGAGCAGATCGCCCTTCAGCGCCTCTTGCGGCGCGTGCATGAAGTCCCCTTCTTATTCTTATTCTTGTTCTTGTTCTTGTTCTGCGGCGCCCCTGTGCCGTCCCGGCGCTGTCAGGCCATTTCCCGCACGGTCTCGCTGGCCATGTCGGTGACGCGCTCCAGCGAGCCGGGACCATAGATGGCGATACGCGACTGATAGACGTTGCGGTTGAAGGATTCGGGCAGCGGCAGATAGCTGGTCGAA
Source organism: uncultured Alphaproteobacteria bacterium (assembly GCA_937942205.1). Classification (GTDB taxonomy): domain Bacteria; phylum Pseudomonadota; class Alphaproteobacteria; order Micropepsales; family Micropepsaceae; genus Rhizomicrobium. The sequence goes on along the minus strand of CALDFO010000459.1, from coordinate 3,072 downwards.
CCGTCGGTGGCGTTCAGCACCGCCACCGCCGTGTCGGGGAAGCGTTCGCGCAGATCCACCTGGAACTTGCTGTAGGCTTCGGCGGGGGTGGCGATCAGGAAAGCCTCGCCCAGCCGCCAGACGGTGAAGAAGAAGCCATAGTCGTTGCCGTCGCCCACCAGATTGCGCCGCGCCAGGCTGCGTTCCAGCCGCTCGATGGCATAGCGCTCGGTGGCGGCGGCCAGTTCGGCTTCCAGTTCGGCGCGGGTCGGCAGCTTGGCCAGCGGCAGCCGCATCGTCACCATGCGGCCCATCAGCCTGGCGTCCAGCGCGGGCTTGTCCTCCAGCTTCCATACGCCCAGCGGCGTGCCGGATTCCTCCACGCCCTGATAGGCGAACTGCTTGCCGGGCGGAAACATGCCGCTGAGCACGGTCATGGCGGCATAGCCCAGTTCGCGGCCGTTCTGGTCGGCGGCGTCGGGCCCCGATTCATAACTGCGGCGCGGCGTCAGGTCGCCGGAGGCGCCATGCAGGAAGACGCACGGCGCGCCGGCCGTATCGCGTTCCACGATCTCGCGCATCGCCCCGATATAGTCGGGCGACATCAGCCGGTTGCCGCCGCCCATCGAGACCGGATGGCAGGCATAGTTGACGATGGTTCCGATAATCTCGCCGTCCGCATCGCAGATGCGGCCCACCAGCACCGTATCGTCGGCCTTCACGGCCAGGTTCAGGCCGCAGATATCGCGCCCGCTGGCGGGGTCCACAAAATCGCGGTTGTAGGCCAGGGCGCAGCGGCCATAGGCCCAGGACAGGATGGCCGGAACGGCGGCGGCGCGGGCCTGGGCGATCAGGTCCAGGATCACGCCGGGCAGGGCGTCCAGATAGGGCGGAATCAGATGGCCGCCGGGGCGGTCCTTGCGGCCGCGCATCAGCCAGGGCGCGCTGTGGGTGTGGGAGGGATGCAGGATCAGCTGTCCCGGCTCCAGCTTCAGCGCCGCCAGGACCTGGGCGCGGATGTTGGCGGTTTCCTGATGGTCCAGCACGATGGTGTCCAGCGCGATGAACACAAGCTCCTGGCCATCCCGGTCGGTGAGGCTGATGCAGCTTCCCAGCAGCGGCCGGTGCACGCCTTCGGCCTGGTCGTGCCGGGCGCTGCCCCAGGTGCGCGAATAGATGCCGACCGGCGGGGTGATGTCCTGGCGGGCGATGCCGATGCGCCCCGAAAATTCCGGGTGGCGCAGAACGTTCTGGGGGGCCTGTTGCTTCGACATGGCGCTCTCCGTTGGTAGACGGCGAGCCTAGCGCGGCCAAAGCCCAGCCGCCAGAGCCCGGCTACCAGAGCCCCGCTACCAGAGCCCCACTACCAGAGCCCGACGGTCAGCGGGAAGACGCCATTTTCGCCGCCAGCAGGAACGCCTCGGTCATGGCGCGCGGATTGGCCTTGCCGGTTCCGGCAATGTCGAAGGCGGTGCCGTGCGCCGGAGTGGTGATGATGACCGGCAAGCCGCCCTGCACCGTCACGCCCCGCTCGAAGCCCAGCAGCTTGACCGCCACCTGGCCCTGGTCGTGATACATGGTGACGATGGCGTCCAGCGCCCCGTCGCGGGCCTTCAGGAAGATGGTGTCGGCGGGATAGGGGCCCTGGATGGGAATGCCCGCCGCGTTCAGTTCGCGCGCCGCCGGTTCGATGATGTCGATTTCCTCGCGGCCGCAGGTGCCGCCGTCGCCGCCATGCGGATTCAGCGCCGCCACCGCCACGCGCGGATTTTCAAAGCCTGCCTTGCGCAGTGTCCGCCAGGTCAGTTCCGCCGCCGCCTTGATGCGGTCGCCGGTGACATATTTGGGGATGTCGGCCAGCGGGATATGGCTGGAGATGCGCGAGGTCCACAGGGTGCCCAGGGTGTTGAACTCGCAGAAATAGCCGGTCACGCCCAGATAATCGGCGAAGAAGTGCAGTTCGTCCTCGAACGCCATGCCGCCCTTCTTCATGGCCTGCTTGTTCAGCGGCGCAAAGCAGAGGGCGTCGATCTCGCCGCGCTTGGCCGCCTCCAGGCATAGGGTCAGCGCCGCGCGTGCGCCGCGTCCCGCCCCGGCCGTCACCGCGCCCGGGGTCACGTCGCTCTTTTGTACCGTCTCCGTTGCCAGGAAGAACAGGCCGTCCTGGCCGCGCGCTTCGGTGAAAGCGGATATCGGCCGCGCCTGGGGGGCAACGCCCGCGATGCGCTGGCCCTCGGTCCAGACCCAGGCATCGCCCACCAGCACGATGGTGGCGGCCTCTTGCGCCTTGGGATCGCCGGCGAGCTTGGCGATCAGTTCGGGACCGATGCCGGCGGCGTCGCCGAAGGTGACGGCGATGAGGGGCTTGCGCATGGTTCAGACTCTCGGGAATGCGGGACCGTTGGGACGCAGGCGCAGGCCCGGCGTCAGGCGGGTCCAGGGATAATCGGCGGGGTCGGCCAGCAGCGGGCCGGGGGCCTTGGCCACCAGCACGGCGGCGGCGATGGGCTGGAAGTCGGCGCGGAAATGCACCGAGCTTTTGTTGACCAGGATTTTCATGGCCTCCGGCTGAACCCCCGCCATGCGGTAGAGGTTGCGGTCCAGCATCTGGTCCTTGAAGGTGGTGACCACCACCTGCACCCCGTTGACGGACAGCCGCGCCGAGGGTCCGGCGTCGCAGAGCTTGCCGTTCATCATCGGCCCGTCATAGCGGCAGCGCCCGTCCGACAGTTGTTCGACGCGGAAGGTGGCGTGAAAGGGCGTATCCCCCGCCACACCCGACTGGCCGCCCAGCGGCAGGGTGATGTCATGCCCTTCGCCCGCCGCATGGGCGGCGCGCGCCACCTGTGGGTCCACCATCAGGCCGATGGCCGCGCCCTGCGCGCCGCAGGACACCAGCGCCTTCAACATGCCGGTGGTATTGGAATCGCCGCCGCCGCCCGGATTGTCCTGGGTATCGGCGATCACCACCGGCTTGTCGGCGGTGGCGGCGATGCGCCGGGCTTCGCGCACCGCCTCCTCGGGCGACAGGAACGGCACCACCCAGTCGCTCTCGCCCCCGGTGATGCGCCGCGTCAGGGCGGTGACCGCCTG
>CALDFO010000458.1 GCA_937942205.1 uncultured Alphaproteobacteria bacterium | reverse complement strand
AAGACGGCATACGAGATAAGCTAGTGACTGGAGTTCAGACGTGTGCTCTTCCGAGCTCTTGCGGCGGGATATGCGGTCGGGGTCCTGCACGGCCGCTCCTTCAGACAAAGCGCGCGAGCACGGTTTCGCCCGCCCGCGTGATGAGGCCCGGCTGCACCAGGATTTCGGTGCCCGGCGGCAGATAGACATCCACCCGGCTGCCGAAACGGATGATGCCGAAACGCTCGCCCCGGCGCACGCTTTGGCCCTGTTTCAGGTCGCAGACGATGCGGCGCGCCACCAGCCCGGCGATCTGCACCACCGCCAGGTCGCGGCGGTCGTCCGTCTCGCCCTCGGGACGCAGGCGCACCGACATGCGTTCGTTATGGATGCTGGCCTTGTCGAAACTGGCATTGAAGAACTTGCCGGGGCGATAGGCGGTGGCGATGACGCTGCCCGACACCGGGTTGCGGTTCACATGCACATTGAACACGTTCATGAAGATGGACAGGCGCGGCCGCGCCGCGTCGCCCAGGCCCAGTTCGGCGGGCGGCACGGCTTCGACGATGGGCAGCAGCTTGCCGTCGGCGGGGCAGATGATCAGCTCCTCGCCGGTGGGGGTGTTGCGCTCGGGATCGCGGAAAAAGGCCACGCACCAGAGCGTGACCGGCAGCAGCAGCCAGCCCAGCAGGGGCGAGAACAGGAAGGCCAGCAGGTTCACCGCCGCGAACAGGGCGATGAAGGGATAACCTTCCTTGTGAATGGGCATGATGTCTTCCCGGCGCAAAAGGCCAAAGCAAAAGGGGCGGCCGTCCGGCCGCCCCCGAAACCCGAGACCGCTTATATCAGGCGGTGCGGTTGCCGGTGAAGGGGAAGGAGCCGAAAGACCCCGCCTTGACGCTGCCGGACAATTTGTCGCCCTCCACCGTGCCGGTGAAATCCAGCGTCATGGGCATGGGCGAGGAAATCTTGGCCGACCAGGACAGGGCGTCGCCGTCCACCTTGCCGTTCTCCAGCGGGCCGGAACCCTGGGCCGCCGACTGGCTGCCGGTCAGGCTGTTGCCCTCGGCCTTGAGGTCCAGCGTGGCCTTCTGGGCGCCCAGCGGCGAATTGATGACGATCTCCCACTTGCCGTCCACGGCCATGTGCATGTCCTTTTTGGTGAATTGGGGCGTATCTAAGGACGGCATGGAGGTTGACGCAAGAGGGGCACAAGAGGGGGCGCAAGGGGATTGCGGGTTTGACTTGGCCCTCCCCTGCGCGCGCGAAAGCGCGCAGGCGGGGGAGGTGGCCGAAGCAGCGCTTGCGATGCGAAGGCCGGTGGGGGAAAAGACAGCATGTCGCGTAAGACCATTATCCTTCCGAAAGGCCGCCGCGCTCGCATCGGTTCGCCCTGGATTTTCTCCAACGAAATCCGCATGGACGAGGCGGCCAAGGCGATCGCTCCCGGTTCCGTCGTCAATGTGCGGGGCGAGGATGGCCGCGCCTTCGGCACCGGCTATTTCAATCCCCGCAGCCTGATCGCGGTGCGGCTGCTGTCCGAGGATTGCGACCTGGCGGTGGGCGCGGATTTCTTTGCCCAGCGCCTGTCGCGCGCCCTGAAATTGCGGGATGAACTTTACGACCGGCCGTTCTACCGCCTGGCGCACGCCGAGGGTGACGGCCTGCCGGGCCTGGTGGTGGACCGCTTCGGCGACACGGTGACGGTGCAGATGGGCACCGCCGGGATGGAGCGGCAGCAGGAGGCGATCCTGGCGGCGCTGGACGCGGTGCTCAAGCCCAGGACCGTGGTGCTGCGGAACGATGCGCCGTCCCGCGCGCTGGAAGGGCTCGATTCCCATGTGAAGATGGTGCGCGGCGAAGGCCATCGCATCGCGGTGGAGGAAAACGGCGCGCGCTATATCGCCGATCTCACCGAAGGCCAGAAGACCGGCTGGTATTACGACCAGCGCGACAACCGTGCCTTCATCGCAGGCCTGGCCAAGGGCAAGTCGGTGCTGGACGCCTACAGCTATACCGGCGGCTTCGGTATCCTGGCCGCCAAGGCGGGCGCGCGCGAAGTCGTCTGCCTGGATTCCTCGGCGCCCGCGCTGGCGCTGGCCGAGGAAAGCGCCCGCGCCAACGGCGTGTCGATCAAGCCGGTGAAGGCGGACGCCTTCGAGGAACTGGCGCGGCTGGGCGCGGCGGGCGAGACCTTCGACATGGTGCTGGCCGATCCGCCGCCCTTCGTGAAGTCGAAAAAAGACCTGGAGCCGGGGGCCAAAGCCTATCGCAAGCTGGCGCGGCTGGCCGCCGACGTCACCGCGCCCGGCGGCATCCTCAAGATCGCCTCCTGCTCGCACAACATCCCGCCGGAACGGTTCGCGGCGGAATGTGCCGCTGGCCTGCAACGCAGCGGCCGCCGCGCCGCCCTGATCCGCAGCGCGGGCGCGGGCCCCGATCATCCGGTGCATCCGATGTTGCCGGAAAGCGCGTATCTCAAAGCTTTGGTTTACGCTTTGGATTGATTGATCCCCCTCCGGCCGCGACCCTCTTGTCATTCCCGGCGAGCAGCGCCGTCAGGCGCTGCGAGGGAAGGGAATCCAACTTAAGGGTCAAGCACAGACCATCCTCCCCCTTATGCGCGAAGCGCATCCGAAGGGGGAGGTGGCCGTAGCAACGCGCAGGCGCGGCGCATCGGTAATGCGGCGCGCCAAGCAAAGTTGCGAAGGCCGGAGGGGGTAAATCAAAAACAGCGGAAGCTGAAACCGGAGGGGGACATTAAAGAAAGTTGGATTCCCGCTTTCGCGGGAATGACACATGAAGGAATTCCAGAGACCCGCCTCCCCCTTATGCGCGAAGCGCATCCGAAGGGGGAGGTGGCCGTAGCAACGCCGTGGCGCGCAGGCGTTAGCCGAGCACCACGGCAAAGTTGCGAAGGCCGGAGGGGGTTCTTAAATAGTCACCTGCGTGCCTAGCTCCACCACCCGGTTGGGCGGCAGGCGGTAGAAGCGCGCCGGCGACAGCGACGCCCCCGCCATGGCGCGATAGAGCCAGTTGCGCCAGCGGCCCAGTTCGGAACGGTTGTCTGGAATCAGGGTCTCGCGGCCGATGAAGAAGGTCGCGGTGTCCATGTCCACCGCCAGGCCCAGGCGGCGGGCCTCTTCCAGGGCGCGGGGCACGTCGGGCGTCTCGAAGAAGCCGTAGTGAAGGCGGACCGCGAAAAAGCCCTTGCCCAGCTTTTCCACCTCGACGCGCTTTTCCAGCGGCACTTGCGGGGTGTCTTCCACCGCCACATTGGCGATCACCACGCGCTCATGCAGCACCTTGTTGTGCTTGAGATTGTGCAGCAGCGCGCCGGGCACCACATCGGTGCGCGAGGCCAGGAAGACCCCCAGCCCCGCCACGCGGGTGGTGTTCTTGTCGGCACGGTCCAGGAACAGCGGCAAGGGCAGGGATTCGCTGCGGACCCGCTCCATATGGACACGCCGTCCGCGCACCCAGGTGTCCATCATGATGACGATGCCCGCCGCCACCACCAGCGGCAGCCAGCCGCCCTGCGGAACCTTCAGGCTGTTGGAGGCGAAGAACAGGATGTCGATGGCCGCCAGCGCGCCGAACAGCGGGATCACCACCAGCGGGCTCCAGAACCATTGCCGCTTGGCCACCAGCGCGACGTTGAAGGTGTCGATGATCATCACCCCGGTGACGGCGATGCCATAGGCGGCCGCCAGCGCGCCGGAGGTCTTGAAGATCAGCACGATCAGCACCACGCCCACCGCCAGCAGCAGGTTCATGCGCGGCACATAGATCTGGCCATAGTCGGTGGCGCTGGTGTGGCGGATTTCCATGCGCGGCAGGCGGCCCAGCTGCACCGCCTGCTGGGTCATGGAGAAGGCGCCGGTGATCACCGCCTGGCTGGCGATCACCGCCGCCAGGGTCGCCATGAGGACCATGGGCATGTGCGCCCAGTCCGGGATGATGGCGTAGAAGGCGATGGGCGCGGCGCCGGGGTTCATCAGCAGGCCCGCACCCTGGCCGAAATAGTTCAGCAGCAACGCCGGCAGGGCGACGAAGAACCAGGCATACTGGATGGGCCGCTTGCCGAAATGGCCCATATCGGCATAGAGCGCTTCGCATCCGGTCACCGCCAGCACCACCGCGCCCAGGCTGATGAAGGCCGCCTTGGGGTCGTGGATGAACAGCGACAGGCCGTGCATGGGATTGACCGCGCCCAGGATCTGCGGGGCCTTGATGATGGCCGCCAGGCCGAAGCCGGACAAAGCGATGAACCACAGCACCATGATGGGCCCGAAAATCTTGCCGATCCGGGCGGTGCCGCGGCTCTGCATGGCGAACAGCGCCACCAGGATCAGCAGCGCCAGCGGCAGCACCAGGGGCTTGAAGGCGGGGTTTTCCACTTCCAGCCCCTCCACCGCCGACAGCACGGTGATGGCGGGCGTCAGGATGCCGTCGCCATAGAACAGCGCCAGGCCGATGCCCGCGCCCGCGCCGATGGTGGCCTTGATGGCGCGCGACAGGCCGGGCGAGCGGTGCGCCAGCGCCGCCAGCGCCAGCACGCCGCCTTCGCCGTCATTGTCGGCGGGCATGATCAGGGTGACGTATTTCAGGGTGACCACCACCACCACCGCCCAGAAGATCAGGCAGAGCGAGCCCATCACGGCGGCATGGTTGGAGAAGGCGCTGGTGGCCTCCTCGGCCACGGTTTCACGCAAGGCGTAAAGCGGGCTGGTGCCGATGTCGCCGAACACCACGCCCAGCGCTCCCAGCATCAGCATCAGGGTGCGGCGCTTGCCCGTTTTCGGTTCGTCGCCGCGGTTGTGCAGAGGTGCGTCGGTCACGGGTGCCTGGGACTGATCATGCGCCGGTCATGCGGAGGAAACGCGCGAGAAAAAGATCGGGCGATTCGGGCTGCCCGTCACCGGGCGGGCCGGGACGATAGGCTGGGCTGTGTTTGGCTCAAAGAGGGGCGAGGCAGAATGGCGCACCCCCTGACAACCATCTGATATTGCTAGTGTAATTGCCGGGCCGGGCCATCCGGGGCGGCGCTGGCCACCCGGTCGGGGCGGCTGTCCCGGTCCCGATCCTCGGTTTCGTTGCGCGATCCGATGAAGCCTTTCACCGGATAAATCCGGGTGCCCCAGGCGCCGGTCTGGATATTCCAGACCCGGACCATCGACCAGTTGTTGTCCTGGCTGACGTCCAGCACCGGATTGTTGATGAAGACCGAGCCGTCATTCAGCCAGTTGGCGTGATCGATGCGGATCTCGCGGCTGCTGATCATGTTACGCACCACCGCCAGGTGGCCATGTTCGGGCCCGGCATAGTCATGCAGCACCATCACCGCGCCCGTTTCGGGGGCGCTGCCGCGCGGGTATTTGCCCGCCGCCTTGTCCCACCAGGTCCAGGCGTCGCCGAAAAGCTTTATCCTGGAGTTGTTGCGGGCATAGGGCACGCACTGCATGGGCGCGCCGCCGGTATCCTCGGCCAGGTTGCGGCCCTTGAGGACGGGCATCTGGGTATAGACCTCGCGGCTGCCGCCGCCGGCGCAGGCCGACAGGCCCGCTCCCAGCACCGCCACCGCCGCCAGTTTCCAGATCGCATCCATGCTTGGGCCGCCGAAAAGTCCGGCGGGGATTCAACACGGAAAACCTTAATGCCGCGTTTACGTTGCTGAAGAAGGGATTACTTGAGAAGGGCTTACTCGCCGGGCGTGATGCGCTGGCGTACCGGCTTGGGCGCTCCTGCCGCGCCCATCGCGCCGCCCGAGACCAGGCCCGCCACGGCGAAGAAGAAGAAGGGCGCGCCCACCGGCTGTTCGGCCAGGGCGAACAGCGGCAGCGTCACGCCCGCCGCCAGTTCGGGCACGCCGCGCCAGCCGCCCTTGGTGATCTCGCCCACGCGGGTGGTGCGGTTGAAATCCATGCGGCTGGAGAAGAACGCCTCGAAGGTGGCGCGGGTGTTGGCCAGGATCAGGCCCGAGGGGAACACCACCGCCAGCAGCAGCGACGGCACCAGCTTTTCCTCCTGATGGCGCTCCAGCATCCGCTGGCCCAGCCACAGATAGCCGATGGAACAGCTCAGACCCAGCAGCGTCACCACCAGGCCCAGGATCGCCACGCCCGGCATATAGACCACGCCCATATACATCAGGGTCAGCGAAATCGCCGCGCTGGAGAAAGCCAGTGTATAGAAGGCGAACTGGCACATCTGCAGCGTCATCGCCGCCTTTTTCCAGACCGGCATGGCGCTGGTCCAGATCATCGGCAGCAGCTTGCGGGCGCACTGGGCGTGGCCCTTGGTCCAGCGCGCCTGCTGGGCGCGCCAGGCGGCGGCGGTCTGGGGCAGTTCGCCCGGCACCATCAGGTCGGACACCATCGCGGCGCGCCAGCCGCGCATCATGCAGCGCATAGACAGGTCGAGATCTTCGGTCAGGGTATCGCCGGTCCAGCCGCCGGACTGATCGATCGCGGCCCGGTTCCACACCCCGGCGCTGCCGTTGAACGACATGGGCAGGCCCGCGCGGTAGCGCGCTTCCTGTTCCACCGCGAAATGGGAATCCAGCAGCAGGCCCTGCACCCGCGTCAGCCAGTTGGCGGTGCGATTGGCATGGCCCCAGCGCGACTGGACGAAGGCCAGGCCGTCATCGGCGACCAGCGCGGGCACCGTGCGGCGCAGGAAGTCGGCGGGCGGCACGAAGTCGGCATCCAGCACCGCGACATAGGGGGCGTCGGAGTGGGACAGACCGAAGGCGAGATTGCCCGCCTTGAAACCCTTGCGGTCGCCGCGATGCAGGATCTGGAAGTCCACCTCGGCGGGCACCACGGCGCGCAGCCGGTGCGCCAGTTCATCATGGGCGTCGCTGTCGCCGTCATCGAGCAACTGGATGGTCAGCCGGTCCCTGGGCCAGTCCAACTGGGCGGCGGCGGCGGCCACGCGCAGGGCCAGGGGGCCTTCGTTGCAGACCGGAAGCTGCACCAGCACATGGGGCAGCTGGCTGTCGGCCAGGTCGGCCAGCGCCGGGCTGCGGCTTTTGCGGAAGACGCGCACCCAGGCCAGGGTGGCGAGCTGAACCGACAAGGTGCAGACGGAAATCAGGACGATACAGAGGGCGCACTGCAGGAATATCGAAAGACCGTGCATGGCGATCGTTCAGGCCCCCAAAAGGTCGTTTCCAGCCCCCGTAACCGGGGCGTTCCGGCCCGTTCCGGACCCGTGCCGACGTGACGTCCGCCAGGCTGGGGCGAACTTCCACCGCCGCGCGCCCTTTAGCAAGAGGGTGCGGTGCAAAATGCCCCTTTCCGGGGGCAGAAGGCCATAAAATCCAAGCATATGGCTAAGATCGGTTCGCAGAATCCCAGGCCTCGTCCGCCCCCGGCGCCGGGACATTACAGGAACTGGGATTTGGCCCGGACCGTTACCATATTACTATGCGGTATCCGCGAGGGGCGGACCTTTTGGAGT
>CALDFO010000457.1 GCA_937942205.1 uncultured Alphaproteobacteria bacterium | reverse complement strand
CAGGCGGACAGAAGCTTCCTCCACCAGCACCGCATCGCCGGCGTCCGGTGAAATCCGCACATGATCCAGCGCCGCGCCGTCGCCCAGAACGATTTCCAGGCCGACATTGCGGAAATCCGCCACGCTCACCCCTTCCACCAGGGTCAGGGAGGCGCCCGCCTCCACCACCAGCAGCGCGCGGACATGACCGGCGCCGGTGAAATCCAGCTTGAGCGGCGCGGCAATGGCGGCGCCCGCGGGCACCCGCAAAGCAACGCCGCCGCCGGCAAACGCCAGACTGGCCGCGCTCATCACATTCCCGGTATCGCGCCCGAAATGATCCACCACCCAGGCGGGCGGACGGGGCTGCGACAGGTCGAACATCTCGATCCCGCCGGGCGCCCCCACCGACCACTGCGCGGTATCTTCGCCGAGCCCCGCCTCGCCCAGCGCGGCGCGCAGATCGGAATATTTCCATTCCTCCACACGGCGGTGCGGTACGCCACGCGCGGCGACCAGCGTGGCGGCGGCGTCACGGGTGGCGGCAGCCAGCGTCATGCCACATCCTTCACAAGATGGTCATAGCCCCGGGCTTCCAGCTCCAGCGCCAGTTCCTTGCCGCCTTCCGCCACGATGCGCCCCCGGGCCAGCACATGGATGCGGTCGGGCACGATGTAATCCAGCAGGCGCTGGTAATGGGTGATGACCAGCATGGCGCGTGACGGGCCGCGCAGGGTGTTGACGCCTTCGGCCACCAGCCGCAGGGCATCGATGTCCAGGCCGGAATCGGTTTCGTCCAGGATCGCCAGCCTGGGCTCGAACAGCGCCATCTGGAGAATCTCCAGCCGCTTCTTCTCGCCGCCGGAAAAGCCCACATTCAGGGCGCGTTTCAGCATCTCCTCGGTGACGTTCAGCATCTTGGCCTTGGCCCGCACCAGCTTGAGCACGCCCACCGCGTCCAGGTCCGGCTCGCCGCGCTGGCGGCGCTGGCTGTTCAACGCCGTCTTGAGGAAGGTCATGGTGGTGACGCCGGGAATTTCCACCGGATACTGCATGGCCAGGAACACGCCCTTGGCGGCGCGCGCCTCCGGGGCCAATGCCGCCAGATCCTCGCCGTCATAGGTGATGGAGCCTTCGGTGATCTCATACCCGGCGCGTCCCGCCAGAATGTAAGACAAGGTGGACTTGCCCGAACCGTTGGGGCCCATGATGGCATGGACCTGACCCGCCTCGATCCGCAGGGTCAGTCCCCTGAGGATTTCCTTGCCGTCCACCGCGACGTGCAGATTCCTGATATCCAGCATGACTAACCCACAGATCCTTCCAGCGAAATGCCCACCAGCTTCTGCGCTTCCACCGCGAACTCCATGGGAAGCTGTTGCAGCACTTCCTTGCAGAAGCCGTTGACGATCAGACTGACCGCCTCGTCCTGCGGAATGCCGCGCGCCAGGCAATAGAACAGTTGATCCTCGGCGATCTTGGAGGTCGTCGCCTCATGCTCGATCCGCGCCGTCGGATTGCGGCTTTCGATATAGGGCACGGTATGGGCGCCGCAGTCCCCGCCGATCAAGAGCGAGTCGCACTGGGTATAGTTGCGCGCATTCTTCGCCTTGCCATAGACGCTGACCAGGCCGCGATAGGTGTTCTGCGCCCGGCCTGCCGAAATGCCTTTGGAGATGATGCGCGACCTGGTGTTGGCGCCCAGATGGATCATCTTGGTACCGGTATCGGCCTGCTGGAAATTGTTGGCGATGGCGATGGAATAGAACTCGCCCACGCTGCCGTCGCCGCGCAGGATGCAGGACGGATACTTCCAGGTGATGGCAGACCCCGTCTCCACCTGGGTCCAGGAGATCTTGGACTTGCGGCCGCGGCAGTCGCCGCGCTTGGTGACGAAGTTGAAGATGCCGCCCAGGCCGTTCTCGTCGCCCGGATACCAGTTCTGGACGGTGGAATATTTGATCTCGGCATCGTCCAGCGCCACCAGCTCGACCACCGCGGCGTGAAGCTGGTTCTCGTCGCGCTTGGGCGCGGTGCAGCCTTCCAGATAGCTGACATAGCTGCCTTCGTCCGCGATGATCAGGGTGCGTTCGAACTGGCCGGTCTCGCTGGCGTTGATGCGGAAATAGGTGGACAGCTCCATCGGGCAGCGCACGCCCTTGGGCACGAAGACGAAGGTGCCGTCGGAAAAGACCGCCGAGTTCAGGGTGGCGAAATAATTGTCCGTCACCGGCACCACCGTGCCCAGATACTTCTTCACCAGATCGGGATAGTCGCGGATCGCCTCGCTGATCGGGCAGAAGATCACCCCCGCCTCGTTCAGCTTTTCCTTGAAGGTGGTGGCGACCGACACGCTGTCGAACACCGCGTCCACCGCCACCCCGGCCAGCGCCATCTGCTCGTGCAGCGGAATGCCCAGCTTCTTGTAGGTTTCCAGCAGCTTGGGATCGACCTCGTCCAGCGACTGCTTCTTGGGCGTATTCTTGGGCGCGGCGTAGTAATAGGCGTCCTGATAGTCGATCTTGGGATACTGCACCCGCGCCCAGTCCGGCTCCTTCATCGACAGCCAGCGGCGGAACGCGCCCAGCCGCCATTCCAGCATCCAGTCCGGCTCGCCCTTCTTGGCCGAGATGTAGCGCACCGTGTCTTCCGACAGCCCCTTGGGCGCGCGCTCCATCTCGATATCGGTGACGAAGCCGTATTTGTACTTCTCGCCGATCTCGGCGACATGGGCTTTTGTTTCCGCGGCGATGCTCATGCCGCCTCCTCTTTCTGAACCGCGCGCACCTTCTCGCGCAGCTTCACCAGTGACGCGATAGCGGCCTGGACATCCTCCACGGTGGACGACCAGCCGAAACTGGCGCGCAGCGCGCAGGCGGCCAGCGCCTCGTCCACGCCCATCGCCCGCAACACATGCGACACCGCCACCTTGCCGCTGGAGCAGGTGGCGCCGGAACTCACCATCACCCCATCCATGTCCAGCGCGATCAGGGCGGTCTGCGCCGTCACGCCGGGAATGGCGAAGGCGCTGGTGCTGCACAGGCGCTCGGCGCCCGCGCCGAAGATCACCGCCTCGGGAATCTCCTGTTTCAGGGTCTGCTCGAAACGCTCGGTCAGATGGGCCAGCCGGGCGCGCTCGCCCGCGCCGTCGGCCAGGGTGTTCGCCGCCGCCGCGAAACCGGCGATACCGGCCAGGTTTTCGGCGCCCGCGCGCAGACCGTGCTGCTGCCCGCCGCCCACCAGTTGCGGCGCCAGCGGCGCGCCATCGGCGACCACCAGCGCACCGACGCCCATCGGGCCGCCCAGCTTGTGCGCCGACAGCACCATGTAATCGCACAGCGAAAAATCCAGTTTCATCTTGCCTGCCGCCGGAACCGCGTCGACCAGCAGCAGCGCACCCGCCTCGCGCGCCAGTTTGGACACCTGGTCGAGCGGCTGCACCACGCCGGTCTCGTTATTGGCGGCCATCACCGCCACCAGCGCGCGGCCCTTGCCTTCGCGCAGCGCCACGCGCAGCGCCTCCAGGTCCAGCACGCCCTCGGCCGTCACCGGCAGGATGTCCAAGCGGACCCAGGGAAACCGCTCGGCCAGACGCTCGGCGGTGGCGCGCAGCGAGGCATGTTCCACGGCGGAAACAAACAGACGGGTGAGACGCGCGCCCTCGCCGTCCAGCGAGCCTTCGGCCGCGCCGAACAGCGCCAGCGTGTTGGCCTCGGTCGCGCCGCTGGTGAAAACCACCTGGTCGGGCCGGGCGCCCGCCAGAGCCGCCACCTTTTCGCGCGCTTCCTCGACCACGGCGCGGGCGGCGCGGCCCGCGGCATGGATGGAAGACGGGTTGCCGCCGATGCCCAGCGCTTGGGTCATGGCCGAAAGCGATTCCGGGCGCAGCGGCGATGTGGCGTTGTGATCCAGGTAATACATGACGCGTGCTCTTAACTCTTACTCGGCGGCGACCGGCGCGGCGGCGGCGGGTTCGCCATCCAGGACGGGGGTGACGTCATTGCAGGGGCGCGCGCGGCCCAGCACGCGGCGCTCCACCACATCGGCCAGGCTCACCGACGACAGGAAGACATGAATCTGCTGGCCCAGTTCCTCCCACAGGTCATGGGTGACGCAGCGCGCGCCGGTCTTGGTGCAGCCCTTGGACGCGCCCGGCTTGCAGCGGGTGGCGGTGATGGGCTCGTCCACCGCCGTGATGATGTCGGCGATGCGAAGCTCGTTGCTGGGCCGGGACAGCCGGTAGCCGCCGCCGGGGCCGCGCACGCTGGTGACCAGTCCGCCCCGCCGCAGCTTGGCGAACAATTGTTCCAGATAGGACAGCGAAATGTCCTGGCGGGCGGCGATGTCGGCCAGCGCCACCGGGCGGGCGGGCGCCTGCGGGCCGTCCCCCGCACCGTTACCGGCCAGGTCGGCCATCGCCATCACCGCATATCGTCCCTTGGTGCTGAGCCGCATGGCGGGGTCCTCTCGCAATTTCCGGACGCAATGTCCGGCGCAAACGGGCGTTTTTCCTTGCTTTTCGCCCCCCCTCCCAGTGTAGAGAGAGGCACGAAAACCTCCGGGCCTTACGCCTGATGGTGGGGGTATAGAGTTCCTGATTAATTTGGTCAAGTATTGGCGGCGCATAGGTGGGATGCCCTGCAAGCAACTGAAAAAAACAGTGTTTTTAATCGGGTCTTGGCCCTGAAAACCTGACTTTTTTGCTGGCGAGCGCCCCGGGGGAAGACGGAAATCCATGCCTGATATCATTCTGCCGGGATCGGCGGGCCGCATCGAGGCGCGTTACCAGCGCCAGAAGAATCCGGGCGCGCCCATGGCGCTGGTGCTGCACCCGCACCCCCAGTTCGGCGGCACCATGAACAACCCGCTGGTCTATGACCTTTTCCATATGTTCCACGGCCTGGGCTGCACCACGGTGCGCTTCAATTTCCGCGGCGTGGGCCGCAGCCAGGGCAGTTTCGACAATGGCGCGGGCGAACTGTCCGACGCCGCCGCCGTGCTGGACTGGATGAACACGCTGTATCCCAATCCGTCCAATGTCTGGGTCTGCGGCATCAGCTTCGGCGCCTGGATCGGGATGCAGCTTCTGATGCGCCGGCCGGAGATCACCGGCTTCGTCTCCATCGCCCCGCCCGCCAGCATGTATGATTTCGCCTTCCTGGCGCCCTGCCCGGCCTCGGGCCTGATCGTGCACGGCACCAAGGACAATGTGGTGCCCGAGCCCGATGTGCAGAAGCTGGTGGACCGGCTGACGGCCCAGAAGGGCATCAAGATCACCTACAACAAGATCGACGGCGCCAACCATTTCTTCGACAAGCACGAAGCGGATGTGGTGGAGACGGTGAAGACCTATGTCTCCGACATGATGAGCAAACCAAGAGAGGGCCGCTAGGCCCTCTCGCAGCCACCCGATTCATTCGGGTGGCCCAGCTGAAAAAAAAGGGGCCGCTAGGCCCTCTCGCAGCCACCCGATTCATTCGGGTGGCCCAGTTGAAAAGGAAGATCGTTGAGATGTGGGCCGTTGTCGTCGTCATGTTGGCCATGTTGAACGGGCCGCAGGCCATCGTCATCACCGATGCGGGCACCTTCACGTCGGAGGCCGAATGCCAGACCGCGATCGCCGCCGCCATCCCGTCCAAGCTGGATGCCGAAAGCAAGGCGCAGCTTGAAAAGGGCGAGCGCCGCTATGTCTGCGTGCGCGCCATCGAGCCGCAAAAGGCGAATTAAGCGACCGGATGGAATATGCCGCCGGTCAGGGCTGACGGCACGCCCGTGGTGGTCGGCAGCGACAGCGGCAGCCCCAGCCGGGACCGCGCCGCCAGATAGGCGAAGCCTTCCGCTTCCAGCCCGTCGCCATCCCAGCGCGCGCCCTCCGCCTTGAGCACATTGGCGTCGCCCTTTTCCAGCAGCCGCGCGCGCAACTGCGCCATCAGGAAATCATTATGGCGCCCGCCGCCACTGATGATCCAGGTCAGCGGAACCGCCGGAAAATGCGCGGCGGCGCGGGCGATGGAGGCCGCCGTGAAGGCCGCCAGCGTGGCCGCGCCATCGGCGGCCGACAGGCTCTCCACCGCCGCCATTCCGAAATCCATCCGGTCCAGCGATTTGGGCGGGCGGCGCGCGAAAAAGGGATGGTCCAGCATGGCCGCCAGCACATCGTCATGGACGGTCCCGCTGGCCGCCAGCGCCCCGCCCGTGTCCACCGGCTGTCCCGTATGCCGCTGCATCCAGTCGTCGATCGGCGCGTTTCCGGGCCCGGTGTCGAAAGCCAGCACGCAATCGCCGTCTATATAAGTGACCTGCGCCACCCCGCCGATATTCACCACCACCAGCGGCTGGGGCAGCACCGACTGGCCCGCCATCGCCGCATGATAGAGCGGCATCAGGGGCGCGCCCTGCCCGCCCGCCGCCACATCTGCGCTGCGGAAATCATTGACCACACCGATGCCGGTGGCCCTCGCCAGCCGCGCACCGTCGCCGATCTGCCAGGTCCGGCGCTGTTCGGGCCGGTGCAGGATGGTCTGGCCGTGAAAGCCGATCAGGTCCACCTGGCGCGCGGTCAGCCCGGCCTTGTCCAGCAGGGCGGCCACGGCCTGGGCATGGCGGTCGGTCAGCTGACGCTCCGCCATACGGATGGATTCCGGCACCGGATCCTGCTCCGCCAGGGTGGCGGCGTCCCGGATCGCCTGGCGCAGCAAGGCGCGGGTTTGTGCATCATACGGCACGGTCAGGCCGGGGCCGGGCCGCGCCACCGTCTCGCCGTCGGTGTCCAGCAGCGCCGCATCCACCCCATCCAGCGAGGTGCCGCTCATCAGGCCAATGACTTTCACAACTTCCGGCATTCGTGCTATTCCCGCGCTGCTCGCCCTTCGACAGGCTCAGGGTGAGGAGGAAGCTTTAACACCCTCATGTTGAGCTTGTCGAAGCATGAGGATGAAGAGCCCGCCATGTCCCCCGCGCCCCAGTTCCAGTCCGAATTCCTGCGTACTTTCGCGGCGCGCGGCGCCTATTATCAGTGCTCGGCGGACGCGGACCTGGATGCGCTGATGGGGCGCGAGCGCGTCACCGGCTATATCGGCTTCGACGCCACCGCGCCGTCGCTGCATGTCGGTCATGCCTTGCAGATCATGACCCTGCGCCGGATGCAGCAGGCCGGTCACCGCCCCATCGTGCTGATCGGCGGCGGCACCACCAAGGTGGGCGATCCCAGCTTCCGCAACGAGGCCCGCCCGCTGCTCGGCGACGAACAGATCGACGCCAACAAGGCCGCCATCCGCAAGACCTTCGAGCGGTTTGTGACCTTCGGCGACGGCCCGTCCGACGCCATCATGGTGGACAATGCCGACTGGCTGGACCGGCTGGAATATATCCCCTTCCTGCGCGAGATCGGGCGGCACTTCTCGATCAATCGGATGCTGGCGATGGAAAGCGTCAAGGCCAAGGTCGAGAACGACCTGCCGTTCAGCTTCCTGGAATTCAACTATTCCATCATGCAAGCTTACGACTTCGTGGAGCTGTACCGCCGCTATGGCTGCCGCCTGCAATCCTCCGGCTCCGACCAGTGGGGCAATATCGTCTCCGGCATCGAATTGGGCCGCCGGGTCGAGAACCAGCAGTTCTTCGCCCTGACCACGCCGCTGCTGACCACATCCTCGGGCGCCAAGATGGGCAAGACCGCGGCGGGCGCGGTGTGGCTGAATCCTGACATGTGCAGCCCTTATGATTACTGGCAGTTCTGGCGCAACACCGAGGATGGCGATGTCGGCCGCTTCCTGCGCCTGTTCACCGAAATCTCCGAAGACGAAATCGCCCGGCTGGAGAAATTGCAGGGCGCGGAGTTGAACGACGCCAAGAAGGTGCTGGCCAACGCCGCCACCGCGCTGGCCCATGGCGAAGACGCCGCGCGGGCGGCGGGCGAAACCGCGCGCCGCG
Source organism: uncultured Alphaproteobacteria bacterium (assembly GCA_937942205.1). Lineage (GTDB taxonomy): Bacteria > Pseudomonadota > Alphaproteobacteria > Micropepsales > Micropepsaceae > Rhizomicrobium. Next base: position 3,757 of record CALDFO010000457.1, on the reverse strand, counting down.
CTTTTGAAGAAGGCGTGATGGCCGAGGGCCTGCCGACCATCACCGCGACGCTGCCGGACGGCATCCTCAACCTGGCGGTGGCGGCGGGACTGGCGGCGTCCAATTCCGAAGCCCGCAAGCTGATCGCCAACAACGGCCTGAAGCTGAACGATGCGCCGGTGTCCGATCCGCGCCTGACGGTGGATGCCTCGGCGCTGAACGGCGACGGCGTGCTCAAGCTGTCATCCGGCAAGAAAAAGCATGTGCTGGTGAAACCCGCCTGAGTTCCGCTTTCGCGGGAATGACAGCTATTGCTCCGGCCTGGGCTGCGGCGCGTTCGACGGCGCGTTGGCGGCGGTGGGGATATGGCCCTCGAAGATGCGCCGCAGGATTCCCGGCGTCAGCATGGAGAGCGGATTGGTGGACAGGTTGGGCTGTTCGGCATTGCCGGTCAGCGAATAGGTGACGCCGAACACGCCCTCGCCCTTGCGCGAGGCCAGAATGTCGCCGATCACCGGCACATTGCTGATGAAGGAATTCAGGCCATAGGCCGGAACCAGAGACCCCTTCAAGGCGATCTGGCCCTTGGGACGGTCGATATAACCGTCGGCGCTGGCCCCGATCGCCGAGCCGCGCACCCGCGCGCCGTCCACGCTGATGACATTGTTCTTGGAAGTGAACGGCATGTTGAGTTCGTCCAGCGACATGCCGCTGCTGCCCATCAGGTCGCCGAAGCCGCTGAGTGACCCGGCCGAGAACAGCCGCGCCAGCAGGGGCTGGTTGACCATCTGGAAGTCGCGCACCGTCAGCGTGCCGGTGAAATCGGGCGCGGGCATGTCGGGATTGACGATGTCGGTCGCCTGTCCCGGCAGGTTGACGGTGGCGGTCAGCGCCCCGCCCCGCATACTCTCGAAGGCAAACAGGCCGCGCGCCAGCAATCCGGCGTCACCCGCCGTCAGCGTCACCTTGCGCCCGCCGGCGGCGGGTTCGAGCGCGGCGGCGATGGGCGCCGTCTTGGCGCCGGTCATGGCCAGGTTGCCCGTCAGCGACAGGGCCGAAGGCCGGTTCCCGATCCCCGCCAGTTCCAGGTTGAACGGCATGATGGCGACGCCGCCGCGCATCGCCATCCGGTCCAGCCGCGCGCTGATGCGGAAACGGCCGATGGGCGTATTGTCTTCCTCCTGCCGGGCCGCGGCGCTGGGCGCTTCGTCCGAACCGTTGCGCCCGACCCGCGAGCCGTCCAGCGAGTGGCCGCGCAGGACATACTCATCGCCATTGGCGGTGCGGCTGAGCTGGAACGACAGGTCGTTGAGCGGTCCCATCCGCACGGACGGGAAACTCAGCACCGACAGGTCGCCGGTCTTGTCGAAGGTGGCGGTGCCGGTGGCGTTGAGGAACGGGCCGGAAATATGGATCGCCTGGTCCTGCATGATATTGCCGGGCGCGAAGTTGACCTGGATGCGCCCGGTGGCCGCCTGGCCCGGCAATTTCTCCAGATTGACGATGGGCACGAACAGGCTGGCGGGCGTGAAATCCACCGTGACGTCGGCGCGCGCCAGCGCCCCGCGTCGGGCGGCGATATCGGCGCTGACCGGGGCGGTACCCCGGAAATAGCGCATCAGGCCGACGTTCAGCGCCTGGCGTCCGCCCTCGGTCAGCGGGCCCTTCACCAGGATGCGCCCGGTGATGGGATCCTTGGTGCGGAAATCCTCCGTCCAGTCCACCGACAGGCGCGAATCCGCCACGTTCACCATGCCGACCTGGTGCAGCCTTTCATTGGTGATGTCGAAGCTGACATTGCCGTTGGTGAGGCGGGTGCCCGCGCTGAGCGCGATGGCGAAGTCGTCCACCTTGGCCTTGACCGCGATGCCGACATCGTCCACCGGCAGATCCGCCAGCATCGGCACCTTGAACATCAGATCGGCCGCGGCCACGCCGCCGGTCTGCCGGGGATCGATGCCGAACTTGGTGGGATAGTTCAGCGGCTTCATGTCGATCAGCGTCATCACCTCGGGCATCGCGCCCTCGATATGAACGCCGAACTCGCCCACCGTGCCGACCTTGTGCAGGGTGGGGATCAATGCGGTGCCGCGCGTCGCCGCCAGATTGCCGATATGACCGGAGGAGAAGCTGGCGCGGAAGGTGTCGCCGGTCATCACCGCCTCGCCGTTCACCCCGGTGGCGTGGGTCAGGCCCTTGACGTAGCTGCCTTCCAGATTGCGCATGGCGAAGGTCAGCGTCAGGGACTCTTCGGGCAGGATCACCTGATCCAGCAGGCCCGGCGTGAAATTCACATCGGCCTGCAACGGTCCGATCTCGCCGGCGAAGATGTTCTCGTCGATCCAGTCGCGCGCGCCGGGCGCGACCGGCAGCGGCCAATAGGTCAGCAGCGTGCGGACCGGCAAGGCGGGGATGCGCCCCTTGGCGACGATGCCCGGCGCGCCCTTCTCGTTCAGCGTCAGCGTGCCGCTGGCGTCGAAGCGGAATCCCCGCGCCGTCACCGCCAGCTTGGAAACCTCGAACCGGCGCGGGCCGGTCAGGTAATCGGCGGCGATCTCCAGCGACTGATAGGACACCGGCTTCTTGAACAGGCCCGGCGCGTCGAGCGCGATCCTGTCCGCCGTCAGCCCGGCCCGGATCTTCTCCAGCCCGCCATCGCCGCCCAGCAGAAAGTCCGCCTGCCCGCGCAGGTTGGCCTTGGCCTCGCGGGCATCCAGGCTGCCGTCGCTGAGAACGACGCGGCGCGTGGCGCCGTCATAGCGGCCGACCAGACGCATCCGGCGGACATGCAGCGCCTTGCCGGTCATGGCGGCGACCGGCAACTCGCCCTGGGCGATGATGTCGAAATCCGCCCGGCCCAACATCCCGCCCGGCGTCACCCGGAAGGTCGAGGAGGCGCTGATCGCCATCGGAATGTCCCGCACCCCGGCGAACATGGCGACATTGGCGCCCAGCCCGCGCAGGTCCAGGCCCGTCACCTTCACGGTGCCGTCCACCGGCCCGGTGCCGGACGGCAGGGTGAGATCGGCGGTGACATGGCTGCGGCGGCCCGACATCTCCACATCGGATTCGAAGGTCGCGCCCAGAAGATCGCCCTTGTCGCGGATCATCAGCCCGGCGCGCGGGGCCAGCACATGCAGGCCGGTGATCTCGTCATGGATGGTGACGCGCGCATCGCGCACCGCGAAACTTTCCAGCGACGAGTCGCCGCCGCCGGAATCGATCACATCGGTGATGCGGGCGATGATGTCCTCGCCATTGTCGGCGAATTTCTCCGACCCCAGCCGCACCCGGCCGGATTTCATATGCACCAGGGTGAACTCGACGCCGACCAGGGTGATGCGGCGGACCACGAAGCGGCCCTGCAGGAAGGGCGCCGCCGCCAGGTCGATCGCCGCCTTGGGCGCATGGATGACGGTGCGGCCGCCGGCGTCCTTGATGCGCGCGCCCAGTACCACCAGGTTGACCCGTCCCTGGTCGCGCGTCCATTCGATGGCGGCGCGGTCGTAATCCAGGTTGATGCCGGGCAGCGCCTGCTGGATCGCCCCGGCGATGGTGCCGCGCAACGGCCCCAGCGAAATGGGGCCGATCAACAGGCGCACGCCCGCGCCGACCACGAAGAACAGAATGGCGGCCGTGATCACGCCCGCGCCCAGGGCGGTGCGCGTTATGTGATGCCGCTTGATATAGTTCGCGAAAGGCAGCTTCACGCGTTTCTCGGCCCGGGTTCGCGGCATTGGGGGTGGTCCGGGCCCACCGTGCCGCCGGAAAGGTGCAG
>CALDFO010000456.1 GCA_937942205.1 uncultured Alphaproteobacteria bacterium | reverse complement strand
AAGGGGGGGGGCGGGCCTGTGCGTTTGTTATCAGGCCATCCCCGCCGCGATGTCTTCTTCCGCGCCCTTGCGCCAGGCGGCCATGCCGGGCAGCGCCAGCACCCGGTCCATATAGGCGCGGATGCGCGGCGGCACCGGCACGCCATAAGTCTCAAAGCGCGACACCACCGGCGCATACATGCAGTCGGCGATGGTGAAATGCCCGAACAGGAAATCGCCGCCCGACGCGGCCAGGCAGTCCTCCCAGGCCGACAGGATGCGCGCGATCTGGTCCCGGGTGTCGTCGCGCAACTCCGGCAGCGGCAGCTTGCGCGTGAAGGACAGGCCCAGCTGGTCGCGGACATCGGGAAAGCCCGAATGCATCTCGGCGGCATGGCTGCGGGCGATGGCGCGCGCCGCCGCGTCGGCGGGCCACAGCCGCGCCTCGGGATGCCGTTCCGCCAACACTTCGCAGATGGCCAGGCTGTCCCAGACGGCCAGCGTCCGCCCCTGTTCCTGAATCTTCAGCAGCGGCACCTTGCCCGAGGGCGAATGTTTGCGGATTTCGTCGCGCGTCGTCACCGGGGCGGGCGGCTGGACCCGCAGGCGGATCACCACCGTCTCGAACGGCGCCCCGGTATGATGCAGCGCCAGGAAGGGGCGCAGGCTCCAGCTCGACCATTCACGGGTACCGGCGATCAGGGTGTACATGATGGCTCCTTGCGGGACAGGCCGGCGATTCATAGAGTCGCGCCGTCCAAGGATAAGACCAAACATGCATCCCCGTCTCGCCGCTTCCAGCGCCAAGGCCGCGAAGGCCGCCATTCCCCTTCATGCCGTCACGGCCAGCGCGGCCAAGGGCTGGCTGGCGAAACAGGCGCGCGGCGCGCTGCTGACCGCCTCCGGCTTTTCCGGCGCGGCGGGCGAACTGGCGGCGCTGCCCGATGCAAAAGGGCGTATCGCCGCCTGGGTGCTGGGCCTGGGCGACGGCCATGATGCTTTCGCGCTGGCGGCCGCCTCCGAAAAACTGCCGCAAGGTCTTTACCGGCTGGGCGATGTGCCCGCGGCGCAGGGCGGGGCCAATGCCGTGCTGGCTTGGCTGATGGGCGGCTACCGCTTCGACCGCTACAAAAAGACGGTGGCGCGCCAGACGAAGGCGGGGGCGCGGCTGCTGCTGCCCAAAGGCGTGGATGGCGACGAAATCGGCCGCATCGCCCAGGCCCTGTTCCTGGCGCGCGATCTGGTCAACACTCCCGCCAACGACATGGGCCCGGCGGACCTGGAAAAAGTGGCGCGCGGTCTGGCCAGAACGCATGGCGCGAAAATCGCCGTCACCTCCGGCGCGGCGCTGTCCAAAGGCTATCCGCTGATCGCGGCGGTGGGGCAGGGTTCGCCCCGCAGCCCCCGCCTGATCGACCTGACCTGGGGGCGGCCCAAGGCACCGCGCGTCACGCTGGTGGGCAAGGGCGTCTGTTTCGATACCGGCGGGCTGGACCTCAAGCCGTCCGCCGCCATGCTCACCATGAAGAAGGACATGGGCGGCGCGGCCTGTGTGCTGGCGGTGGCCGACATGGTGATGGGCGCGAAACTGAACCTGCGCCTGCGGGTGCTGATCCCGGCGGTGGAGAATGCGGTGTCGGGCAGCGCCATGCGGCCCGGCGATGTCTTTGCCAGCCGCAAGGGCCTGACGGTGGAGATCGGCAATACCGACGCCGAAGGCCGCCTGGTGCTGGCCGATGCGCTGGCCGATGCCGATGACCAAACACCCGATCTGCTGCTGGATGTCGCCACCCTGACCGGGGCCGCCCGCGCGGCGACGGGCATGGAGCTGCCGCCCTTTTTCACCGATGACGAAAAACTGGCCGCCGGGCTGATGCGTCACGGCATGGCGGTGCAGGACCCGTTATGGCGGCTGCCCTTGTGGCGCGGCTATGAGGACACGCTGAAAAGCCGCGTCGCCGACCTCAACAACAATCCCGCTTACATGTATGCGGGTGCGATCACCGCGGCGCTGTTTCTCAACCGCTTCGTGACGCGGACCACAAGCTGGGCGCATCTGGACATTCCGGCCTGGACCGACCGTCCCCGCCCCGGCCGTCCTATCGGCGGCGAGGCCAATGGCGCGCGCGCGATCTATGCGCTGTTGAAGGAACGTTATGGGCGTTAAGTTCGACAAGAGAATTACTCCCGTGCGGGATGACCTGGCTGCTGCTCACCTGCAAGGCCAGGTGGAGGCCGAACGCTTTGCCGAAGGCGAAAGCGCCTCGGTCGCAATCGGCCGCGTCTCGCTGCGCGCCGCGCCGTCGGAGGATGCGGCGCAGGACAGCGAGTTGCTGTTCGGCGAAGGCTTCACCGTCTATGACATGGCCGATGGCTGGGCCTGGGGTCAGGCGGGGCGCGATTCCTATGTCGGTTATGTGCCCGCGCGGGCGCTGGCCGCGCCCTTTGCCACGCAAGGGCATGTCACCGCCCTGATGGCGCCGCTGTTTGGCGCCCCCGACCTGAAAAGGCCGGTGCTGGACCTGCTGCCGCTGAACGCGGCGGTACCGGTGCTGGAGCGCGAGGGCGATTATGTCCGCATCCATGCCGACGGCCTCTATCTGCATCACCGGCATCTGGAAGACACTGCGCCGCGCGATTTCGCGGCGGTGGCCGAGCGCTTTCTGGGCGTGCCCTATGTCTGGGGCGGCAAGACCTGGGCGGGGCTGGATTGTTCGGGCCTGATCCAGACGGCCCTGCAC
>CALDFO010000455.1 GCA_937942205.1 uncultured Alphaproteobacteria bacterium | reverse complement strand
CGCCAGGTCGAAGCCCGGCCCTTCCTCCATGCCGAACACCTTGATGGACAGCCGCCCCACCGCGCTGGCGACCCGGTCGCAATACAGGTCCAGCGTCGCCAGGTCAGGCGCGACGATGTCCTCGGCCACATCCATGTCCATGCCGTCCAGCACCGCCAGGAAATCGTCCAGCCGCAGGCCATAGGTCTTCACCGCGGGCGCCAGGAAGCGGACCTGGGCGGGCATTTCGCCCGCATAGAGCCCGCGCAGGTCGGCGCGCCACTGTTCCAGTTTTTCATGCCGCTCCGCGCGCGTGCCCACGCCGTCATCGGCGATGTCGTCCACCTTGCGGCAGAAGGCATAGATGGCGAACATCGCGTCGCGTTCCTCCACCGGCATCAGCCGCATGGCGAGGTAGAAGGAGCTGCCGCTGGCCTTCTTCTTGACGGCCAGAGCGGCGGGGCCGCCCAGATTTTCCGCGTTGGTCATGGCTTTGACGTCCACGGCCGCCGCAGCCGCGTCAGGGCAAAGCCCGGAAGGCGTTTCACGAACAGGGTCGCGACATCCCTCTTGGAATGGTGCACGGGCTGGGACAGCGGATCACGGGTCATCAGCAGGGCATTCAAATCGTCGGCGAGGGTTTGGATGAGATCGACCTCCAAGGCAAGCCTGGCGTCGGCGATCCGGCCCGCGAAAGGCCGGGATAGGTCCAGCAATTGCGCGTTTTTCCGGGCCAGGCCCGCAATAATCCCGGCCAGGGCGGGGTTCGCCCGGTCCGCGCCCAGCGCCGCCACCCCGATCCCGGCCTGTTCCAGCAGCGGCTCGGGAATGTAGACACGGCCCAGTTCCCGCCAGTCCTTGGCGCAATCCTGCAGGTGGTTGATGATTTGCAGGGCGGCGCACAGCGCATCGTTGAGAGGCCACAGGTCCGGGCTTTCGCCATGCACCTCCAGCACGAAACGGCCCACCGGCATGGCGCTGTAGCGGCAATAATCCAGCAGATCGTCCCAGTCGCGATAGCGCAGCTTGGTGCAGTCGCGGCGGAAGGCTTCCAGCAGATCCAGCGCATGAACCGGCGACAGATTGCGCGCCGCCAGGATGGTCCGCAGGGCCACCCCTTCGGGCACCGCGTCGCTTTCACCCACCAGACTGGCGCGCATAGCGTCCAGCAGCGCCAGCTTTTCGTCGGTGGGCGCATCGGCATTGTCGGCCACATCGTCGGCGGCGCGCACGAAACGATAGAAGGCCATCACCGGCGGGCGGTGGCGGGGCGCGATCAGGAACGAGGCGACGGGGAAATTCTCGTCACCGGCGCCCTTGCCCGATTGCAGGTCCGAAACGCTCATGTCTTCTCGCTTTCCACGGCGCTGGCCTGGGCGCGGCCTTTCCACATGCCGCCCCGGCCGGTCCAGTGCAGGATGGCCGATTCCAGGGTGAAGACGGCATAGAAGGCCCCGATCAGCGGCAGCGCGAAACCCCACAGCGGCGACAGGCGATAGAAACGCAGCATGGGCTGGAACATCACCGCCATCACCAGCCAGGCCAGCCAGCCCGCCAGTTGCGAGATGCCCCAGGCGAACAGCGCCGTCATCACCGGGGCGATATAGACCAGCAGCAGGCCCAGCAGGGTTCCGGCCAGAACCAGCGGCGAATAGCCCAGCTGGGCATAGGCGCTGCGCGTCACCATGCGGCGGATATCGGCCAGGTGTTCGTAAGGCCGCAAGGATACCGCGCGGTCGGTCAGGCCCAGCCAGATCGGGCCTTGCGCCTTCATCGCCCGGCCCAGCGCGCAATCGTCGATGATATTGTGCCGGATGGCGGCGATGCCGCCCACCTTTTCCAGCGCCGCGCGCCGCGCCAACATGCAGCCGCCCGCCGCCGCCGCCACGCGGCTGCGCGGATCGTTGACCGCGCCGAAGGGAAACAGCATGTCGAAAAAGAAGACAAAGGCCGGGATCAGGAAATGCTCGGCGGGCGTCTTGCAGGACAGCCGCGCCATCAGCGACACCAGCGTGCGATCGCCGTCCTGGGCGCGCGCCACCAGCAGGCGCAGATTGTCGGGACTGTGGGCGATGTCGGCGTCGGTGAACCAGACGAATTCGGGATCGCGCGCGGCGGCCGCGATGCCGCCCTGCTGCATGGCCCAGAGCTTGCCGGTCCAGCCCGCCGGACGCGCCGCGCCCGCCAGCACCGTCAGGCGGCCGGGCTTTTGCGCCGCCAGGCCCCGCGCCAGTTCGCCGGTGCCGTCGTCGCTCTGGTCGTCCACCAGCACGATATGGAAATCACCAGAATAATCCTGCGCCAGCAGACTCTCCAGACTGCGGCGGATCACATCGACCTCGTTGCGGGCGGGCACCACCGCCACCACGCCCGGCCATTGATCCGGTTCCGCCACCGGCAGGGTGTCTCGCTCGCGCAGCCGCCAGAAGCCGTGATGGAACAGCAGCAGATAGAGCCAGATCGCCAGCGGCACGAAGCCGAACAGGAAGCCCGCGATCATGCCCCCGCGCCCTTCGTCAGATAGCCGTGCCTGCCGAACCAGGCCAGCGCGTCTTCCAGTCCGGCGCGATAGGGCCGCGCGCTGTAGCCCAGCTCGGCCTTGGCCTTGTCGGAACGGAAGAACATGCGAGTGCGCGACATGCGCAGCGCGTCGGCGGTGAGGAAGGGCTCCTTGCCGGTCAGGCGCGCCACCGCCTCGGCGCCCCAGGCCAGCGGGAACAACGGGGCGCGGGGCAGCTTGAGGCGCGGCGGCTTGCGGCCCGTCAGCGCCGCGATGTCGGCCAGCATGGTTTCCAGCGCCACATCGTCGCCGCCCAGGATGTAATTCTCGCCGACGCGGCCCTTGTCCAGCGCCAAAAGGTGCCCCGCCGCCACATCGTCCACATGCACCAGGTTCAGGCCGGTATCGACAAAGGCCGGGATTTTTCCCGTGGCCGCCTCCACGATGATGCGGCCGGTGGGGGTGGGCTTGATGTCGCGCGGCCCGATGGGGGTGGAAGGCGAGACGATCACGGCGGGCAGATTCTGTTCGGCGATCAGCCGCTCGACCGCGCGCTCGGCCACCAGCTTGCTGCGCTTGTAGGCGCCGATCACGCTGTCGGCGGTGTGGCGGGCGGTTTCATCCACTGCAACCCCACTCTGCACGCCATCGCCGGGCTTCAGCGCCGCCACCGAGGAGGTATAGACCACCCGTTCCACGCCGCAGCGCAACGCCGCGCCCATCGCCGCCCGCGCGCCCAGCAGGTTGTTGCGCTCGATCTCGCCGGGGTCGCGCGCCCACAGCCGGTAATCGGCGGCGACATGGAAGAACCAGCGCGCGCCCCGCATGGCGGCGGTCATGCTGTCAAGATCGCGCATGTCGCCGGTCACCGGCTCGACATCCAGGGTTTCGATATTGGCGCGGCTGGCGGTGGGCCGCATCAGCACCCGCACATGCAGCCCGCGCGCCACCAGCGCCCGCGCCACGGCGGAGCCGACGAAACCCGATGCTCCGGTGACCAGCGCGATGTCAGTCATGCGCCGCTTCTCCGGCGTTGCGGTCGGCGTCGCGGTCGGCATCGCGCAACGCGGTTCGCCCTTCCACGCTTTGCCAATAGAGCAAGGCGGGCACGCCCAGCACGATCTCGCGCGCCCGTTTCAGCAGCGACACCGCCAGCCCCATTTCCGCCGGCAGGCCGAAATGGGTGGCCAGCATGGCGTATCCGGCTTCCTGCACGCCCACCGCCGCCGGCACAAAGGTGGCGATGGAGCGCAAGGTGGACAGCATGGCTTCC
>CALDFO010000454.1 GCA_937942205.1 uncultured Alphaproteobacteria bacterium | reverse complement strand
CTCCCTTCACGGTGGTTTTCGGGGAGAGGCGGCTGAGGATGGAAGTGGAGGGCAGCGGCATGTCGGGAATTTCGCGGGCCACGCGCGGGGCGCTGGCGGCGCCTTCCATGCGCTGGGCGATGCGTTCGCCGCTGGCGGTCAGCACCGAAAGCTCGTCGATATGCAGGCGGGCGCGCTTGAGGCGGTCGTCCAGGGTGACGGCGGCCTCGGCGGCGGCGGATTTGAGGGCGCGGATGCTGGAACCGGCTCCGGCGATGGCCATGTTGAGTTCGCCGATGATGGTCCGGAGCCCTTCCTGGCCCTTGCGGACCGCGGCCAGCCGCCGCTCCAGCACGATGCAGTAGCACAGCGTGGCCGCCAGCAGGATCTGCATCGCCACTTCGAGATAGAAGGTCAGTCCGGCATTCATCAGCATCTGGATCACGGCATGTCTCTCGGATGAGTGGAGGTTCTTAGAGGCTCTTGGAGGCGTCGGTGCGTTCGATGGCTTCGTCCACCCGCACCGCGACATGGGCGCCCACCCGGCCCATCCGGCCGGTCAGCAGCGGCACGCCGCGGCAGCGCATTTCGATGCGCGAATCGGGTCCGGCCCCCAGCATCAGGGTCTGGCCGACCTTCAGGTTCATCACCTGGTTCAGCGGCATGGACTGTTCGTCCAGGATCGCCTCGATATCCACCTTGGTGGACCACAATTCGGTCGCCAGATGGCTTTCCCAGATGGAGTCGCGGCCGAACTTCTCGCCCCTGAACTGCTGCAGCAGCAGCTTGCGGATCGGCTCCAGGGTGGCATAGGGCAGCAGCACCTCGGTGCGCCCGCCCCGGTCCTCCATGTCGATCCGGAGCTTGACCAGGATGGCGGCATTGGCGGGCCGGGCGATGGCGGCGAAGCGCGGATTGGTCTCCAGGCGGTCCAGCGCGAAATTCACCGGCGCCAGCGGCTCGAAGGCGGCGCGCATGTCCTGCATGATCACCTCGATCATGCGCTGGACCAGGGTGCGCTCGATGGTGGTGTAGGGGCGGCCCTCGATGCGCATGGCGCTGGAGCCACGGCGGCCGCCCAGCAGCACGTCCACGATCGAATAGATCAGGTTGGAATCGACCGTGAACAGGCCGTAATTGTCCAGTTCCTCGGCATGGAACACCGCCAGGATGGCGGGCAGGGGGATGGAGTTCAGATAGTCGCCGAAGCGGATCGAGGTGATGGAATCCAGGCTGACTTCGACATTGTCGCTGGTGAAGTTGCGAAGGCTGGTGGTCATCAGCCGCACCAGGCGGTCGAAGACGATCTCCAGCATCGGCAGGCGTTCATAGGACACCAGCGCCGAATTGACGATGGCGCGCACGCCGGACTTGTCATGGGTCTGCTCGGCGCTGACATCGAAACCCAGCAGGGAATCGATCTCGTCCTGGTTCAGGACGCGCTCGGCGGCGCTGGGTTCGCCGCCGGTTTCCGAGGCGGGGGCCGCCTCGGTCTCGGCATCGGCGGCCAGGGCGGTGTTTTCGTCAGCCATCGGTCGGCAATCCTCAGCTTGTTTACTGGTCGCTCCGGCTTGCGCCGACGTTCTTTAGTGGTCGCTCCCGCTTGCGCGGACGCTCTTTACTTATTGGTCGCTCCGGCTTGCGCCGACGCTCATTAATGGTCGCTCCCGCTTGCGCGGACGCTTATTGAATAATCATTTCCTTGAGCAGCACGTCGCGCACGTGATAGGGCGCGGCGGCCACGTTCACCCGGCGCAGCAATTCTTCCTTCAGGCGCAGCACCCCGGCCGAGCCCTTGAGGTCGTCCAGCCGCAATTCGCGCAAATACGCCTGGAACTGGTCGGTGACGCGCGGCATCAGGGGCTGCATGGCCGTCTTCTGTTCCTCGTCTTCCATTTCCAGCGACACGCCCAGTTTCAGATAGACAGGCGCGCCATCCTGGCCCTGGATATTGACCAGGATGTCCTGCAGGTCGCTGAACGCCACCTTGGGCGGGGTCAGGGGCACCTCTTCGGCGTGTTCGGCCGGGGCGCTGTCCTTGGCCATCAGGAAATAGGCGCCCGCGCCGCCGCCGCCCAGAAGAAGAAGCAGGACCGGCGCGCCGATCATCAGCACCTTCTTGCTCTTGAGCAGGCCGATGATCTTGCCCAGGCCCTTCTTGGGGGCCTCGCCGTCCTGGCCTTCGGGCTTCTCGCCTTCGGCTTCCTTGTTCGTGTTCGCCATGACCGTTGTCCGCGTCTTTGTCGTCCGGCGGCCAAGGTAGGCAAACGTGGTTAAAGAGTGGTTCAAATTGCCGGGTGCGCGCCTTCCGGCCCGGCAGATTTTTCCGCATCCCGCCGGGCGCGTGCATCAAAGCCAATAAAAACGGGCTTTTCCGGCTGGCATGGGGGCTGCACAGGTCAGGGCGTCGGACCAGAAAGGATCCGAAGACGCCATGGACAATTCACTTCTTGTTAGTCTTTCGCAGCAGCTCGCCTCTTACCGGGCGATGGATGTGATCGCCAACAATATCGCCAACGCCGCCACGCCGGGCTTCAAGCGGGAGACCGCCAAGTTCGAGGAATATGTGATGCGGCTGCAGCCCGGCGAGGGCCAGCGCGGCCTGCAGAGCGTCAGCTTCGTCAAGGATGCGGGCATCCTGCGCGACACCAGCCAGGGCACTCTGGAAAAGACCGGCGCGCCTTTCGACATCGCCATCGCCGGCAACGGCTATTTCGCCGTGCAGACCCCGGCCGGGATGCGCTACACCCGCGACGGCCATTTCAGCCTGGACGCCGCCGGCCAGATCGTCACCAGCGACGGCCATATCGTGCAGGGCGATGGCGGCGCCATCACCATCACCCCCGATGACGGCGACATCCAGATCGCGCCCGACGGCACCGTCAGCGGCAAGACCGGCCAGCTCGCCCGCCTGCGGGTGGTGGAGTTCGCCAACGACCGCGCCCTGATGAAGGAAGGCGCCAACCTCTACGCCACCGACCAGGCGGCCAATACCGTGGCGGCGCCCACCCTGCGCCAGGGGATGCTGGAAAGCTCCAACGTCCAGCCGGTGCTGGAAATCAGCCGCATGATCGAGGTGATGCGCGCCTATGAGGCGACCGCCACCCTGTCCAAGTCCCATGAAGACCTCAAGCGCCAGGCGATCGAAAAGCTTGGCCGTATGCCCGCTTAAGGAGAAACGCTGATGCGCGCCCTTTCCATCGCCTCGACCGGCATGTTGGCCCAGCAGACCAATGTCGAAGTCATCGCCAACAATCTGGCGAACATGAACACCACCGGCTTCAAGATGAGCCGCGCCGAGTTCCAGGACCTGCTCTATCAGAACATCCAGTCGCCGGGCGCCCAGACCTCCGACACCGGCACCTATGCCGCCAGCGGCATCCAGATCGGCGCGGGCGTGCGCACCGCCGCGATCTACCGCGTCACCACCCAGGGCGATCTCAAGAGCACCTCCAACCCCTATGACGTCGCCATCCAGGGCGCGGGTTTCTTCCGCATCCAGCAGGCCGACGGCACCGACGCCTATACCCGCGCGGGCAATTTCGGCCTGTCGCCGGAAGGCCAGCTGGTGACCCAGGACGGCCTCCTGGTGCAGCCGGGCATCGCCATTCCCCAGAACACCCTGTCGGTGCAGATCAATGCCCAGGGCCAGGTGATGGCCACGGTGGCGGGCAACGCCACGCCCCAGACCGTGGGCCAGCTGGAACTGACACGCTTTCCCAACGAAGCGGGCCTGAACGCCATCGGCGGCAATCTGCTGCTGGAAACCCCGTCCTCGGGCGCGCCGCAGGCGGGCGTGCCGGGCTCGGTGGGCTACGGCACCATCCAGCAGGGCTTTCTGGAAACCGCCAATGTGAACTCGGTGGACGAGATCACCGCGCTGATCACCGCCCAGCGCGCCTATGAAATGAACTCCAAGGTCGTCTCCGCCGCCGATCAGATGCTGCAGAACACAGCTCGCTTGGGAGCGTAAGATGAACCTGACCCTGAACTTCCTGATGCAGGACCGCCGCCTCGCCCTGCCGCGCCGGCTGGGCCTGTGGCTTCTGCTGCTG
>CALDFO010000453.1 GCA_937942205.1 uncultured Alphaproteobacteria bacterium | reverse complement strand
GATGGTCGCCGGCTTGTAGATGTCCACCGACTTGTCGATGTTGATGTTCTTCGACGCATCGATGTTGTTGGTGATGGTGACGGGATTGTAGACGTTGACGTTCTTGGACGCGTCAATGTTCTTGGTGATATTGACGTTCTTCTCGACATTGATGTTCTTGGAATTATCAATGTTGTTGGTGACATTGATATTCTTGGAATTGTCGATGTTCTTGGTGAAGTTGTAGGTCTTCTCGATATCGATCCGCTTGGAATTGTCGATATTCTTGGTGAAGTTGTTCGTGACGTTGTTGGTGACGTCGATCCTGTCGCCGCCCGGCTTGCCGTTGCCCTGGCCACCCCAGCCCTTGTCGCCACCTTTGCCGCCGCCCGACTTGTCGCCTTTTTGACCGCCGCCGAACCCGGCAAAGCGTTCGCCGCCGTTCACATCGATCTTGCGGCCGCTTTCGTTATTGCCGCGGTTGGCCGTGAAGCCTTGGAAACGCGCGCCATTGTCGGTGTCGATGCGGCGGGTGCTATCGCTGTTGCCGCGATTGCCGCCAAAGCCCTGGAAGCGGGCGGAGCCGCCTTCCAGATCGATCTTGCGCGACGCCTCGAAGCCCGTGGTACGGCCCGCGCCGAAGCCCTGGAAGCGGTTGCCCGCGTCGATCTTGTTGCCGTCCTGCTGGGCGCCGAAGCGCTGGAACCCGGCATTGCCGCTGACATCGATCTTGCGGCCGCTGTCGGCTCCGGCGGTGCGCTCGGCGCGGTTGCCGCCAAAGCCCTGGAAGCGCGAGCCGTTATTGGCGTCGATCCGGCCACCATTCTGCTGGCCGCCGTCGAATCCGGCGGTGCGCTCGCTACGGTTGCCGCCGAAGCCCTGGAAGCGGTTGCCGTTGCCGGTGTCGATCTTGCCGCTGTCCGGCTGGGCGCCGAAGCGCGAGGCGCGGGCGCCGCTGTCCACGTCGATTTTGCGGCTGCTATCGAACCCGGCGCTGCGCTCGGTACGGTTGCCGCCAAAGCCCTGGAAACGGTTGCTGGAGCCGGTATCCACATCCAGCTTGCGCGAGCCCATGCGCGCCGAATTGTCCACATTGACGCGCTCGCCGCCGCCGATGCGGCGCGAGGCGCCCGCCGCGGCGCCGGTATCCACATCCAGCTTGCGCGAATTGTCGAAGCCGCCGGCGGCGTTGCTGCCGCCAACGGTGTTGAGCGGCCGGTTGCCGCCGAAGGTGCGGTTGCCCGCATCGCCGCGATTGCCGGTGTCCACGTTCAGGCGCTGCGACAGGCCCGCGTCATTGCCGCCGTCGCGGCCCGTGACCACGTTCAGGGGGCGATCGCTGCCGAAATTGCGGCCGCCCAGGCTGCGCTCGCCGGTGCTGAAATTGCGATTGCCGCCATCGACATTGCGATTGGCGCCGTCGAAGCGGTTGCCGTTGTCGACGTTCAGGCGGTCAGTGCCGCCGAAATTGCGATTGCCGCCGAAATTGGCGCCCGGCGTGACGCTGCCCGCGACATTGGAGCGGAACGCGCTGGCATTGGTATTCACGCCCGGCACGTTCATCTGACGGATGTTCATGTTGGTGCCGACACCCGGCACGCCCTGGCAGGCCAGGTTGGAGAGGCCCATGCCCTTGCCGAAAGTCTCGCCCCAGTCGCCGGTCTGGCGCACGCCATCGGTCTGCGCCATCGCCGGTCCGGCCAGCATGGTGCCGGAGGCCAGTGCGGAGGTGAGATACATCAGATGCTTGAGCGACATATTTGCAGTTCCTTCGCCATCAGGGGCAATGAATGGTCGAACCAGACCCTTCACGATCCATGCCAGCTAGGGAGTCCCCACATTCCGGCCGTGCCCCAAAATGGGACTGCGCCATTGTTGGCGACCAGTGTGCGGCTCAACCCATAAAAATCCGGTAATCGCGGAAACCAAAAACCGGCGATATTTGGGTCAAATCGGGAAAGTGGCGGAATGTCCGGCGCGGGCGCCGCGCGCTTAACGCTTCATTAAAGCCGTGAAATCCGGGCTGCCGCGCGGTTCGCGGTCCTTTGGCATGGCTTTCGCTCAATCCCCCGACATGAGGGCTGCTGACGTTCCGAACTGAAGCACGCGCCGGTCATCAAAGGATTAAACGGGGCCATGAAGCACAAGAACTCGCATCTGCTGGTGGGATACTGGAGCCGCCTTCGCAAGGGCCGTGACGTTCCCGACCAGACGGACATCGATCCGCGCGCCATCAAGCGTCTGTTGTCTTATACGTTTATTTTGGATTGCGAGAATCCGGCGCGCCCCGTTTATCGCCTGGCCGGAACCGCGCTGTGCGAGCGGTTCGGCTTTGAACTCAAGGGCACCAGCTTCCTGGGCCATTGGGAATCCCAGTCCGGCATGGCGCTGGCCTCCTTGCTGCGCCAGTCCCTGGCGCTGTGCCAGCCGGTCTGCCTGTCCTCGGTCGCGGCCACCGCCGACAACGGCATGGTGGAGCTGGAAACCATCCTGACCCCGGTTTCCTTCAATGGCGCCGCGCCGACGCGCTTTTTCGGCATGGTGCAGATGCTGAGCGACCCGACGCCCCTTCTGGGCCGCTCCATCGCCTATGAACGGCTGGTGGGATCGCAACTGATCCAGGAAGACGAACCGTTCATCGGCCAGGACCACGATCGGCCCCCGCCGCCCCCGCCGCCGCCGCCTTCGCTGCGCGCCCATCCCAAGGCGCCCTACCTGCGGCTTGTGTCATCCCAGGACAGTCCGGCCTTCCTGCATTTCGGCTCCGGCGACCTGCTGCAGAAAATGTTCGACATCGTGCACCGCTGGCGCACCGCCAACAGCGAGGATTATTCCAAGTTCATATGAGCGTCGGCGAAAGCCGGAGCGACCAATAAGAGCGTCGGCGAAAGCCGGAGCGACCAACAAGAGCGTCGGCTGGACCGGCTCCTCAAGCGCTGCGTAACGGTCAGTTGCGCGGCGGCGTCCGGGTGACGTCCTGGCGCTGTTGCGTCTGGCTCTTGCTCAGGGGGTCGTCCACCGGATCGGCATGCAGGATATTGCGGTCCAGGCGGATCGCATTGTCCTTTTGGCGCAGGTAATCGATCTCATACTGTTCCACTTTGGCGCGGTGGGCCTCGAAGACCTGTACATCTTCGGGAAGACGCTTGTCGCAGCGCTCGACCGGCAGCTTGGCGTCTTCCTGGCACCACAGGTCGAAATTCATGCTCTGCACCCGGTAATTGCCGTATTGCGCCAGGGCGGGCAGGGGCGCGGCCAGCGCGGCGGTCAGGCCGGACAGAACCAAAAGAGCGGGCAGGGTTTTCATGTCCCGCAGACTATCCCCTTTGCCGCGCCCTGGACAGCCGGCAAAGAATACAGCCGGGCAAAGAAAAAGGCCCCGCATCCGTGTGGATGCGGGGCCTTTTGCCGTTGGGCCGTTTACGGCTGCAGCGTGATGACGGTGCGCCGGTTCTGCGCTTCCTTCACATTGTCGCCGGTCTGGACGGCCAGGTCGGTTTCACCCACGCCGCTGGCCCGGATGGCGGCGCGGCGCGCGCCCATCTGGACCAGGGCCTCGACCACCACATTGGCGCGGCGCACCGACAGGGCCTGGTTGTATTCCGCCGATCCCGAGGTGTCGGTATGGCCGACGACGACGATGTTGGACTGGCCGCCGTTGCGGGCGGTGGCGATCACCTGGTCCAGCACCTTGAGCTGCTCGGCCTTCAGCGTCCAGGAATCGAAGTCGAAATAGACGGTGAAGTCGTTGCTGGGCGCGGGCGCCGGGGCCGGGGCCGGAGCAGCGACCGGGGCGGGCGGCGGCGGCGCCGGGCGGGCGGCGGTTTCCAGCCGGGCCAGCGAGCCGTCCAGCGCGCTCTTGCAGGCCTGGGCGGCGGCCATGGCGCTGGGCACCCGGCCATACAGCTGCCAGCAGTCGAAATCGGCCTGGGCGCGGGCGGCCTGTTCGGGGAACTGGTCCTTGCCGGCGGCGATGGCGCGGGACAGGCGCGGGCGCAAGGTGGAGGACAGCGCGTCGCTGGAGGCTTCCAGCTCCGGCTCGGTCCCGGCTTCGG
>CALDFO010000452.1 GCA_937942205.1 uncultured Alphaproteobacteria bacterium | reverse complement strand
CCCGCCCCAAATAGGAAGCGGCGGCCGGAATTCCAGCCAAACCACTGCTATTTCAAGGAAAATTCCCTGCGCAGGGAGTTTT
Source organism: uncultured Alphaproteobacteria bacterium (assembly GCA_937942205.1). Classification (GTDB taxonomy): domain Bacteria; phylum Pseudomonadota; class Alphaproteobacteria; order Micropepsales; family Micropepsaceae; genus Rhizomicrobium. The sequence continues at coordinate 4,161 of CALDFO010000452.1, read as the reverse complement.
GGCCGCACCGGCGGGAGCAAGGAGCGATGTGGGCCAAAGCGCCCATGAGCGACGCGCGGCAGCCGTCAGCGGCAGCGTCGTGCGGGCAAAAGGCCCGCGCTAGCTGGCCAGGGCCTGGGCCTGGTGACGCGCCCGGATAATCGCCACCGTGGCGTCGATCTCCGACACCTGGTCGGCGGGAGTCTTCTCGGGATGGAACACCAGATGCAGGCTGAGGGCGGCATGGCCCAGCAGGTGCATCGCGGCGTTGCGATCCATATTCCGGGCCAGTCCCTCGGCGGCGGCGGCCACCTGCTGGCTCCAGTCCAGGGCCGGCGCGAAACCGGCATCGACGCACCGCGCGCCGATCGACCGGGCCAGCGTTTCCAGCTTGACGATATCGCGCATCGTCTGCGCTTCGGCCGGCATGGCGTCCTGCAGCAGCCGCCACAGGACGCAGACCTGGAAGGCGTCGCGGCGCAGCTTCTCGCGGGTCAGTTTTTCACGGGCCGATTTCAGCTCGCCGTCCAGCCGCCGGGCGATGGCCTCGGCCGACAGCTTGTCCTTGGCCTTCATCTTGAGGGAGTTGGGCGGCTCGAACGTCTCCGCGTCACTGGGACGGCTCTCGTCGCGGCGGCGGTTGGGGCCGACATAATCCGTGGTGATGACGAAACCCTTGCGGCGCTCGATGATGGCCTCGATGCGCTGGCCCAGCAGGGCGGTGGAAAAGGGCCGCAGCAGAAGATCGTCCGCGCCGCTGGAAATGACCTTGTTGATCAGGCCGGTATTCTTGTCCCAGGCGGTGACGATGATCGCGATGAAGGGATTGTCGCCGGTGCCGCCCTGGCGCATCTGCTGAATGATGGCGCACACTTCGTCGGCGGCGCCTTGCGCCTCGCACAGCGCGATGTCGGGCGGCCGTTTTTGCACCGCTTCCACGAAGGCATCGGGGGTGGACACCATCTCGGTGCGGCGGAAGCCCAACGCATACAGCGCCGCGCGCGTCGCGGTGCGGTTCGCCGGCACCGGATCATAAATCAGCACGTCCACACTGTCGAAAGACAGCTTGCTCATACCCATCACAACATCTCTGCCGCCAGGACCGGCGGTCCGGAGCAAGGATGCGTCGCAGCATCTTAAGAAAGGGTCAGGCGGATTGGTTAACGCCTGCCAGAATGGCCAGGAAATCGCGCGCTTTCAGGCTGGCGCCGCCCACCAGCGCGCCCCCCACATCCGGCAGGTTAAGAATTTGCGCGGCATTGTCGGGTTTCACCGAGCCGCCATAAAGGATGGGGATCACGCGCCCGCCCTCGCCCAGCCGCGCCAGCAGACAGGCCCGGATATGGCCATGCATGGCGGCGATCTGGTCCGGGGTGGGCGTCTTGCCGGTGCCGATGGCCCAGACCGGTTCATAGGCCAGAACGGTGTTGGCGGCGGTGGCGCCCTGCGGCACGCTGCCCGTGATCTGGCCGCCGCATACCGCGTCCTGCGTTCCGGCTTCGCGCTGCGCCAGGGTCTCGCCGATGCAGATCACCGCTTTCAGTCCCGCGCCCCAGGCCGCGACGGCCTTGGCGGCGACATCGGCATCGGTTTCGCCATGAGACTGGCGGCGCTCGGAATGGCCCAGGATGACGGCGCTGGCGCCCGCATCCTTCAGCATCGCCGCCGAGATATCGCCGGTGAAGGCGCCATGGTCGCGCGCATGGCAGTCCTGGCCGCCGATGGCGAAGGCGCCCGGTCCCGCGCCCACCGTCTGGACGGCCCGCGCGATCAGGGTCGCCGGCGGGCAGATCAGCACCTCGCAGGCGGGCGGGTTTTGCGCCAGCGCCGCCTTCAGCGCCGACAGTTCGCCCAGGCTTTCGCCCAGGCCGTTCATCTTCCAGTTTCCCGCCACCAACGGACGCATCGCAACCCCTTGAAATTCGCGGCTTTCGGCGGCAAAACCAGCCGGGAATCGGCTTGCCGCGGGCACGCCCCCTCCCTATCATCCGCCGCCCTTGCGCGCCACGATTTGCCAAACACGACTTACCAGACACGATTTACCGAACGGACTTTCGTCATGATCCAATGGATGCACGCCCTCTCCAAGTCCTGGATGGCCACCCTGCTGATGGGCGCCCTGGCGCTGAGTTTCGTGGTCTGGGGCGTGGGCGACATCTTCACCGGCATCTCCTCCAGTTCCGTGGCGACGGTGGGCAAGACCGATATCGACCAGAATGTTTTCCGCCGCGCCTATCGCAACTTCCTGCGCAACCAGGGGGCGCAGATGGGCACCGACATCACCCCGGAAATGGCCCAGAGCATGGGCCTGGGCACCGTGGCCCTGCAGCAGATGATCAGCCGCACCGCCCTCAACAACGAGGCGGCCCGGCTGGGCCTGGTCACCGCCGACGCGGCGGTGGCGGAGAATGTCCGCGGCATGGATGTCTTCAAGGACGCCAGCGGCCAGTTCAACCGCATGTCCTTCGCCCAGGCGATCGGCGGCGCGGGCTATAGCGAAGAGGAATTCCTGGAGGAAGTCCGCAGCGACATGACCCGCGAACAGCTCACCGGCGCGGTGGAAGGCAGCTTCGCGCTGCCGCCCGGCTATGCCCAGGCGCTGTTCCTCTACATCAACGAAAAGCGCGCCGCCGATTATGTGATCCTGACGCCCGAAGCGGCGGGCGCGATCGCCCCGCCCAGCGAGGCGGCGCTGGCGGCCTATGTGAAGGCCAATCCCGCGCGCTTCTCCACCCCCGAATATCGCGACGCCGAATATGCCGCCATCACCCCCGAGGATGTCGCGGCCGGCGTCACCGTCACCGACGCGCTGATCCAGCAGGATTACGACGCCAAGAAGGCCACCTATGTGGTGCCCGAGCGCCGCGACGTGCAGCAGATCGAATTCAAGACCCAGAAGGACGCCGCCGACGCCCGCGCCAGGATCGCGGCGGGCACCGGCTTCGACGCCCTGGCCGCCAGCCGGGGCATGACGCCGGCGCAACTGTCGCTGGGCACCCTGACCCAGGCCGACCTGCCCGACGAAGGCCGCGCCAAGGCGCTGTTCGCCCTGCCGCTGAACGAGGTGAGCCAGCCGATCCCCACCGGGTTCGGCGGCTTCGTGCTGGCGCGGGTGACCAAGATCCAGCCCGGTTCCAGCCGCACCCTGGACGAGGTGAAGGAGGAACTGCGCAAGGGGCTGGAAACCCAGCTTGCCGCCAACAAGCTGGTGGACGCGGCCAACGCCTTTGCCGATGCGCGCGGCGAAGGCGACGATTTGGCCGCCGCCGCCAAGAAGGCGGGCATGAAAGTCAGCCGCGTGCAGGTGGACCGCAACGGCCGGATGCCGGACGGCAACCCGGCCGCCCTGCCCGCCGATCCGGAACTGGTGGACGCCATCTTCCGCGCCGAAGTGGGCGAGGACGGCGATCCCTTCCCCAGCAAGGCGGGCAACTATTTCGTGGTCAAGGTGAACGGCGTCACGCCGCCCAAGCTCAAAACCCTGGATCAGGTGCGTGAACAGGCGCTGGAAGCCTGGACCGCCGAACAGCGCGGCCGCATCCTGGCCGACAAAGCCAAGGCGCTTGCGGCGCAGGCCGCCAAGGACAAATCGCTGGACGGCGTCGCCCGCACCCTCAAGGTCGGGGTGCAGAAAAGCCCGGCCCTCAGCCGCGACACCAACGACACCATGTTCTCGGCCGCCTTCATCCAGAAGCTGTATGCGGCGGCGCCGGGCGGAATCGAATTCGGCCCGCAGGGCGCTTCGGGCAACTTCATCATCGCGCGGGTGACGGGCATCGCCCATCCGCCCGCCAACCCCGCCGATCCGCGCTATGCGGCGGGCGCGCGGCAACTGGCCGATTCGGTGGCGGGCGATTTCGCCATCTCGCTGGCCAATGCGGCGCGCGCCCGGCAGGGGGTGAAGGTCAACATGCAACTGGTGAACTCGGTCACCGGCGCCGGTGGGTCGTGATCGAACCCGATTTCGAATCCTTCGCCGCCCGCCACGGCAAGGGACAGGCGCAGCTTCTCTACACCCGCCTGGTCGCCGACATGGAAACGCCGGTTTCGGCTTTCCTCAAGCTGGCCGATGGTCAGGACAACGCCTTCCTGCTGGAAAGCGTGCAGGGCGGCGAAGCGCGGGGCCGCTATTCCATCATCGGGCTGAAGCCCGACCTGATCTGGCGCTGCCGGGACGGCAAG
>CALDFO010000451.1 GCA_937942205.1 uncultured Alphaproteobacteria bacterium | reverse complement strand
CGGCCTGATGCAGATCATGCCCGGCACCGCCCGGCATCTGGGCGTGAAGGATCCCGACACCCTGTCCAATCCCGGCACCGCCCTGGCGGCGGGCCAGCGCTATATCGAAATCTTGCTGAACCAGCTGGACGGCAGCCTGCTGGAGCTTGGCGGCGCCTATAACGCCGGTCCGGGCGCGGTCAGCCGCTGGCGCAGCACCAAGGCGGGCGGCGACGATCCGCTGCTGTTCGTGGAAAGCATCCCGGTGGCGGAAACCCGGTCCTATGTGAAGCGGCTGATGCTCTATCACTGGCATTATCGCCGCCGCTTCGGGCAGGAAGCCCGCAGCCTGGAGGAAGCCGCGCGGGGCCAGTGGCCGGTTTACCGGCCGGGCGCCACCGCCGTCAGCGCGCCGCTGGCGGGCGCATCGGGCCTGCGCGCCAGCGCGGACCGCTGATCCACCGGCTCCTTCTGTCAGAGCTTGGCCATCATGCCGCTGGGCACGCGCAGCGTATGCAGCAGCACCAGCGCGAAACCGCGCACCGTGCCGCGCGGCGGCCGGGCCACATGCACCGCCCGGGCGCGCAGCGACACCAGCCGCCGCCGGCCGATGCGGCGCACCAGGTCGGCATCCTCCATCCGGTCCAGGGCGCGATAGCCGCCGACCTGCTGGTAAAGCCGCTTGGAGATCAGCAACCCCTGGTCGCCATAAGGCAGCGCGAACAGAGTGGCGCGCAAATGGGCCTTGGCCTCGGCGCGCCGCGCCGCGCCGCCGAAATCCTCCAGCGCGAAGCGGAACACCGCCGCGCGCGGATCATCGATGCGGGCCCGATCCAGGAAGGATTCCACTTCCACCTCCCAGCCCGGTTCCAGCGCCGTTTCGGGATGCAGGAACAACAGCCAGTCGCTCTTGGCCGCCGCCGCGCCTTCGGCCAGTTGATGCCCCCGGCCCTTTCGGGTGTGCAGGATATGGGCGCCCGCCGCGTCCGCGATCTGCAGGGTGGCGTCGGTGGAACCGGCGTCGGCCACGATCACCTCGCGCACCACGCCGCGCACCGCGCCCGCGATCAGGCTGTCGAAGCAGCGCGGCAGCAGGCGTTCGGCATTGCCGGTGGGTATGACGACCGAGATCATGCCGCCATCATGGCGCATGGGATGCGGCGCGGGCAAACACTTCGGTCCCGGACGGTTGGGCGAGCCCGCCGCCCTGCCCTGATTTTGTGCAACGCCCTCCGGTAGCCCCAGAAAAAAGGCCCCGGGTTTCCCCCGGGGCCTTTTGCCGTCTTGCGGTCGCCGTCAGACGAAGATGCGCTTGGCGTTGGCCTTGGCCCAGGTCTTGGACTCCGGCGAGGCCGCCCACTTGATCGCATTCAGCATCAGGGTCCGCCAATAGGGATTGGACCAGGCATTGTTGTCATGGCCGTGCTGGATATAGACGATGGGCGAATTCTCCGCCGTCTTGACCCAGCTGGTCATGGTGCTGCCCGGCGGATGACCGGCGCCGACATTGCTCATGTTGGGCGAGCGGCGGAACTTGTCCTCGGTCGGCACGAAATTGGTGCGCGTCAGGCAGTGCACGCTGTCCTCGAACATCGGGCAGAGATAGGTCTCGTCGATGATCGGGAAGCCGTCGCCCAGGCCCTGGGTGATCGGATGGGCCTTGTCCACCACGGAGACGAACTGCTCGGTGCCCTGGCGGTAGCCGGAATTGGGATAGGTCTTGCCGCGCAGATTCTGCAGCGGCAGGCCCCAGTCGGCGGCCCCGCCCAGCATCTCGACATAGGCGTTGGAGCCGTTGACGCCCGCCGGCCAGCTATGGACCCAGGAGGCCAGCGCGTGATGGAAGTAGATGAAACCCTTGTCGCCGTTCTGCATCAGCTTCTTCATGTTGGCCTGCAGCTTGGCCGACGGCGGCGGATAGCTGGCCTGGCGGCGGCCATTGGCGTCCGGCGCGCCCAGCTTGCGGCCCGCGAACGCGTCATAGGACAGGAACACATCATAGTCGGCGGCCAGCGCCGGATCGTAGAAATGCTCGGCGGCGGGATGCTCGACATGCGTCCAGGTGATGTCCTTGCCGAAGCTGTCCCAGGTGCGGAACAGGTTTTCGCGGTCGAAGGGATGATAGGAAGAGATGAACAGCACCCGGATGGGGCCGTTGCCGCCCTGGCCGGGCAGGCCGTCCAGGCTGGTGGAATTGAGCGGGGCGTTCGTCATGCGCACGCCCTGGGCGCGGGCGGCGCTGAAGGCCGGGATCGCGCTAGCGGCGACGGCGGCGGCGCCGAACATGCTCCGGCGCGACAGGCCCTTCTTGGTGTCGTCAGATGTCGTCATGGTCTTTCTCCGTGGTGAAATCTTATGAGAAAATCTTCTTGGGATTGGCCTTCGCCCAGGCCTTGGCCTCCGGCGAGGCGGCCCAGCGGATGGCGTTCATCATCAGCTTGCGCCAGGCCGGATTGCTCCAGGCCTGGTTGTCATGGCCGTGCTGGAGATAGCAGACCGGCGAGCGCTCCGCCGTCTTGACCCAGCCGGTCAGGTTGCTGCCGGGCGGATGGCCCTTGGTCAGCGGCCGCAGCGGAAAGGCCGTGTCGACCGGCTGGAAGTCGGTCCGCAACAGCGGATGGACGCTGTCCTCGAAGATCGGGCAGAGATAGGCCTCGTCCACGATGTCGAAATCCTCCACCCCCGCCGTGATGGGATGGGCCTTGTCGACCACGGTGATGTGCTGCTTGACATTGGCCAGCGCGCCGGAGGCGGCATAGTCCTTGCCGCGGATATTCTTCAGCGGCTTGCCCCAGTCGGCGGCGGCGCCGATCACTTCGCGGTATTCCGGCCAGGTATGCGCCCAGGAGGCGATGGCATGATGGAAGAAGACAAAGCCCTTATCGCCGTTCCGCAGCAATTGCGCGAAGTCGCGCTTCATCTTGGCGCTGGGCGGATTGTCCATGTTGGCGATCACGCCGTCGGACTGGCGCTCGAAGGTGCGGCCCGCGAAGGCGTCATAGAACAGCAGCACGTCATAGGGCGCGGCCAGTTCGGGATCGTAGAAATTGGTCGCCGCCGGATGCTCGACATGGGTCCAGGTGATCTCGTCGAACGTATCGAAAGCCGCGAACAGGTTCTCGCGGTCGAAGGCGTGGTATTTGGAGATGAACAGCACCTTGATCTTGCCCACGCCGCCCTGCATCGAGCGCGGCGGCTGCGGGTTGAAACCCGGCGGAAGCGCGGGCGGGCGCTGCATCTGGGCCTGGGCGGCGAAAGGCAGACCGGCGGCGGCGGCCAGGCCGCCGACCAGCGCGCGCCGCGAAAGGCGGCCCGTGTCATTGGCCGCCTTGTCATCAGACTGAGTCATATGTCTCCCCCCGGAGGTATCGTCTTGAGTATGGAAAAAAGGCCCCGGTTGTACCCGGGGCCTTTTTCAGTCCGGCCGCTTATTCCGCCGCTTCGTAACCGCGGGTCTTGTCGCTGGCCTTCTGGCCGCCCGTCAGTTCGCCCAGCCATTCGGTATGGGTCAGGGGGCGCGAGAACATCGGGAAGTTCTTGGCGCAGGCGAAATCCTGCTCTTCCTGCGTGATGGCCGCGGTGCAGTCGGTCAGGGTCACGACATTGTAGCCCTTCTCATAGGCGGTGCGCATGGTGCTTTCGACGCAGCAATTGGTCAGGAAGCCGCCCAGGGCGACCTCGGTGAGGCCGCGCTGGCGCAGCACCCAGTCCAGATTGGTGGATTCGAAAGTGCCCAAGCCGCGCTTGCCTTCGATCACCACATCGCCCTCCTTGGGCGTCAGGCTGTCGACGATGGCCGCGCCCCAGCTTCCCTTGACGAAGGACTTGGAGTCCTTGACGCCTTTGAGGATGCCATACGGCTCGTTGCGCATCTCGCCATAGCCTTCGGCGAAGGTGATCGGCACAAAGACGATGGTGGCGCCGGCGGCGCGGGCCTTTTCGACCGTTTCCACGGTGTTGGCCAGCATGTTGGTCGATTCCATCACGCCCTTCACGGCGTCATGCAGGGTGCCCCCGGGGGTGGTGAAGTCGTTCTGATATTCGATCAGGACAAGGGCAGTCTTCTTGGGGTCCATGGGTCGCTCCGCGGGATGTGATTGCAAACAGCCCCGGACGGATATCCGGAGACGTTCGGCCAGAACCATAGCGCCAGACAAAAGCCCTTGTCACCTGAAAGCCACTGCGAGGCGCGCGTGTGACAGCGATCACAACGCAAGTGCAGCAAAAGGCCCGAGGAAACGCGCTTGCCCGAAAACCGCGCTCCTATATCGTGACTGTAATCCGGCGCCCATGTCCCGGCGCCATTCCAGGGGGAAATATCATCATGCTTCACCGCGTCCTGTCCAAACGCGCCTTGTCCATCGTCTCGTTGCTGGGTGTCGCCGCCGGTTCGGCGCTGGCTTTCGGCGCGTTGACCTCGGCCTCGCGGGCCC
>CALDFO010000450.1 GCA_937942205.1 uncultured Alphaproteobacteria bacterium | reverse complement strand
CGGCGGCAAGGCCCTGATCTATTTCGAGGTGGTATCCACCTTCGCCCTGTTGCTGGGCCTGGCGGTGGGCGAAATCTTCCAGCCCGGCGCAGGCTTCAACATGGACCCCGCCACGCTCGATCCTTCCATCACCGCCAGCTATGCCAGCCGCGCCCAGGCCGACAGCGTCACCGGCCATCTGATGAACATCATTCCCGACACCTTCCTGGGCGCCCTGACCGGCGGCGACCTGCTGCAGGTGCTGCTGGTCGCCATCCTGTTCGGCTTTTCCTGCACCCGGCTGGGCGAGACCGGCGACCAGGTGGCCAAGGCGCTGGAGAAGATCGTGGCGGTGTTCTTCTCGCTGATCCATATCGTGGTGCGGCTGGCCCCCATCGGGGCCTTCGGCGCCATCGCTTTCACCATCGGCCGCTATGGTCTTTCGGCCCTGGTGCCGCTGGGGGCGCTGGTGGCCTGTTTCTATCTCACCGCCCTGGCTTTCGTGCTGGTGGTGCTGGGCGTGATCGCCCGGCTGGTGGGATTCAACATCTTCCGCTTCCTGGCCTATGTGCGCGAGGAACTGCTGATCGTGCTGGGCGCATCGTCTTCCGAAGCCGCCCTGCCGCAGATGATGGAAAAGCTGGAACGGTTGGGGGCTTCGCGCGGGGTGGTGGGGCTGGTGATCCCCACCGGCTACAGCTTCAACCTGGACGGCACCAACATCTATATCACCCTGTCCATCCTGTTCCTGGCCCAGGCCACCGGCACCGACCTGACGGTGATGCAGATGGCCACCATCCTGCTGGTGGCGATGCTGACCTCCAAGGGCGCCAGCGGCGTGACCGGGGCGGGCTTCGTCACCCTGGCCGCCACCCTCAGCGTGGTGCCGGACATTCCCATCGTGGCGCTGGCCACCATCGTGGGCATCGACCGTTTCATGAGCGAATGCCGCTCCCTGACCAACATCATCGGCAACGGTGTGGCGACGCTGGCGGTGGCGCGCTGGGAAGGCGAACTGGACATGACGCGATTGCATGACGAACTGCATCGCGGGCGTATTCCGGCGGTCTGAGCTTTTTGGGGCATGTTTTCGGGGCCTGTTTTGGGGCCTGGCGCGCGGTATTGCGAATCCGTCACAGGCCCGCGCCACCGAATTGCCACGATCCTTGGATGAGTTTGCCCCGTCTTTTCCTTGAGGGGATTCCCATGCCGTCCGTTCGTCCGCTCCTGCTGGCCGCCGCCAGCCTGGTTTTTTCCGCCGCCGTCCAGGCGCAGCCGGTCAACAACACCCCGTCCACCGCCGATGTGTCCAAGCAGCGGGTCTTTTCCAATATCGGTCTGACCAACTCCGAATGCATCCGCTATGACGAGACCAACGACCGCTATCTGATCAGCAACCTGAATACGCGCGGGCCGGAGAATAACGGCTATATCACCATCATGTCGCCCGATGGGGTGGTGACCAACCAGAAGTTCATCGAGGGCGGCAAGAACGGCGTCACCCTGATCGACCCGCTGGGCATCTATATCCGCAACGGCATCATCTGGGTCGCCGACATCGCCCATATGCGCAAATTCGACCTTCAGACCGGCAAGCCGCTGGGCGAAGTGGCCCTGCCCGGCGCGAACCGGCCCAACGACATCTATGTCACGGCCGACAACACCGCCTTCATCAGCGACAATGGCGGGGCCAGCGGCACCATCATTAAGGTCTCGCCCGCCGGGCAGGTTTCGCTGCTGCAGCCGCGCGACGACATCATGGAAAAGCCCAACGGCGTGGCGGTGATGCCGGACGGCAGCGTGGTGCATGGCGGCCGTGGCGTGAATATCAGCTTCCGCGATCCCAATACCGGCGCGCTGATCCGCGAAAAGACCCTGCCCACCGGCCAGTTCGACGCGCTGGTGCCGCTGCCCGACGGCAGCATCCTGGCGGCCAGCCAGCTGGGCAAGAACATCTACAAGGTCTCGCCCAATGGCGACATCGTGGAGGTCGCCAAGGAGATCGCCGTGCCCGCCGCCATCGGCTGGGACAGCAAGCGCAACCGCCTGCTGATTCCGCAGATCGCGCCCGGCAGCATCACCATGGTGGACCTGCAATAGCTGCGCGCGTCGCCGCCGCTCTCAAATAATGGCGACGGCGACGCGGCCCAAGGGGCCGAAATCGCCGTCCAGCCGGTCGCCCGCCGCGATGGCCAGCGGCTTGGCGCAGGTGCCGGTGGTCACCACCTGCCCGGCCTTCAAGGTCAGGCGATGGTCCGACAGTTCGTTGGCCAGCCAGGCCAGCGCGAGGCGCGGATCGCCCAGCACATTGGCGCCGATGCCGGTTTCGGCCACCGTGCCGTTGCGCGAGCCGGTCACGGGATGGGCGGCCAGATCGAGACCGCGCCAGTCCGCGCTTGCCGCCGGTCCCAGCACGAAATAATGGGCGCAGGCATTGTCGGCGATCAGCGCCGCCATGCCCACCCGTTCGAAATGCGAAAAGCGGGAGTCGGGAAGCTCGATGGCCGGGTGCAGGCTTTCCACCGCCGCCAACACCTCGTCCACCGCATAGGGCGCGGCGCGCGGCGGCAGGTCGCGCCCCATGCGGAAGGCGAACTCCATCTCGGCCACCCGCATCAGATTGTTGCCCAGGGGACAATTGCCGCCATCGGCGATCACCCGCTCGGCCAGCAGCCGTCCCGCCAGCGGCCCGTCCACGCCGATATGGCGCTGCCCCGCCAGACTGGTGGCGGCGATCTTCCAGCCGAACAAAGGCGCATCGGACATGCACTCGATGCAGGCCTGTACGGCATAGGCTTCGACCCGGCTGCCGGGCAGCAGGTCCGGCGGCAGCGCCTCCAGCCGCGTGTGCGCCCGCCAATGGCGGACCAGCAGGTCGCTGCACGCCTGACATTGTCGCGGGTCCATCATGCCTCCCTTTTTCGCCATCATGGCGAGACGGCGCGCAAAGCAAAAGGGCCGGCGGTCGCCCGCCGGCCCTTGCCGTAAGCATTGGATGACCGGTCAGCCGCCGCCGGTGGAGGCGATCAGCCCGAAATTGGCATTGGGCGATCCCAGGTTGAAATTGCCGTTCAGCACCGTGCCGCCGGTGGTCATCAGCGTGGCGCGGGTATTGCCCGCGGCATCGTCGCGCCACAGGATATCGCTGAACCCGTCATTGTTGACGTCCTGCGCCCCGGCCACCGTCCAGCTGCCCGGCGCGACCGGCGCGGCGATGGTGATCGGCCCGCCCGCCTGGCTGGTGCCGTTCATGGTCCAGATCACCGCATTGGCGCCGTTCTGGAACAGGATGTCGCTGAAGCCGTCATTGTTGAAATCGCCCGTGCCCTTGGCGACGAAGCCCGCGCCCGGCGAGAAACTGCCGGAGGCGATGGTGTCGGCCCCGTCCATCAGGCTGACCTGCACATCCCCGGTGACGCTGTTCTGCCACAGAATATCGCTGAAGCCGTCGCCATTGAAATCGCCGGAGCTGATGGCGGTATAACCGGCCGGGGTGGCGATCAGGGCCGAGCCTTCCACCACGCCCGGCGCGCCGCCGGTGAACAGGATGCGGGCCTGCGCGCCGTTCTGGAGCAGAACGTCCGAGGTGGCGTCGCCGTTGAAGTCGCCCACATCGATCGCCGTCCAGCCCGCGCCCGGCTGGAGCGAGAAGGCGATGGGGGCCGCCGCGCCGCTGGTCTGGGTGATGACTTCCAGATCCTGGGTCACGGTATTCTGCAGCAGCAGCGTGTCGTTGCGGTTGGTGTCGGCGGTGATCTTGCCGGTCGCCACCACATCCCAGGTCGCGCCCACGCCGGTGATGGTGGTCGTGGCCGGGGTGCCCTGGGTGCGGATCTGGATATTGCCGTTGTTGGTATTCTGGAAGATCAGATCGCCGAAGCCGTCATTGTTCACGTCGCTGACATCGCTGGGCGACAGGAACTTGAGGCGCTCGATGCCCGTCAGCGTATCGTTGCCGTCCGGACCGCCGGTGACCGCCAGAAGAGACACCCCCGTATACTGCGACTCCCGGCCCGCAAAGACCGCCACATCGGTCCCGGCGCCGCCGTCGATCGTGTCGTTGCCCGTGCCGCCATTGAGGATGTCGTT
>CALDFO010000449.1 GCA_937942205.1 uncultured Alphaproteobacteria bacterium | reverse complement strand
TGGCTGAGCCAGATGGCCATCTTCGCGCCCTCTTTCTGGGCGCCCCGGCCCGGCTTGATGTCCACCACCTCCACCGCCATGGCGGCGGTGCGGGCGTTCTGCACGGCGATCACCTGGCGGCGCACGCCGGGGCGGACGCGCAGGGTCAGCACGATGGCGCCGATCATGGCGACCAGCAGCACCAGGCCCGCGATCTGGAAGGTGTAGACATAATCGGTATAGAGGATGTGCCCCAATGCCTCGGTGTTGGTGACGCCGGCGGGCGTGGCCTGGGCCAGCGCGTTCCGGGCGGCGGGCTTGAGCATCCAGGCGCTGCCCGCCATCGCCAGTTCCGCCGCCAGGATCAGGCCGATCAGCACGCCGAAGGGCACATATTGCAGAGTGCCGCGCTTCAACTCCGCGAAGTCCACATCCAGCATCATCACCACGAACAGGAACAGCACGGCGACGGCGCCGACATAGACGACGATCAGGATCATGCCCAGGAACTCCGCTCCCATCAGCACGAACAGCCCGGCGGCGTTGAAGAAGGACAGGATCAGGAACAGGACCGAATGCACAGGATTGCGCCCGGCGATCACCATGATCGCGCTGGCGATCAGGATGGCCGCGAAGAAGTAAAAGGCTATCGCTTCGAACATCGGTCTCTCGTTGGCCCCAGCGGCCGGTTAGCGGTAGGGCGCGTCCAGTTCCAGGTTGCGGGCGATTTCGCGTTCCCAGCGGTCGCCGTTGGCGAGCAGCCGGGCCTTGTCGTAATAAAGTTCCTCGCGCGTCTCGGTGGAGAACTCGAAGTTCGGGCCTTCCACGATCGCGTCCACCGGGCAGGCCTCCTGGCAGAAGCCGCAATAAATGCACTTCACCATGTCGATGTCATAGCGGGTGGTGCGGCGGCTGCCGTCGGCGCGCGGCTCGGCCTCGATGGTGATGGCCTGGGCCGGACAGATCGCCTCGCACAGCTTGCAGGCGATGCAGCGTTCCTCGCCGTTGGCATAGCGGCGCAGGGCGTGCTCGCCCCGGAAGCGGGGCGACAGCGGGCCCTTTTCGAAGGGATAGTTCAGGGTCGCCTTGGGGGCGAAGAAATAGCGCATCGACAGGATGAAGCTCTGGATGAATTCCCAGAAGAAAATCTGCCGTGCGGCGCGGTCGAAATTCATGGCAATCCCTTAGAGGTGCGGGCGGACGAACAGGACCCAGCCCGCCGTCAGCACCACCCACAACAGCGAGGTCGGCAGGAACACCTTCCAGCCCAGGCGCATCAACTGGTCATAGCGGTAGCGCGGCACCATCGCCTTCACCATCGCGAACAGGAAGAAGAAGAAGCAGATCTTGGCCAGGAACCAGAAGATCCCCAGCGCCGGAATGTTGAACGGATAGACATTGATCGGCGAAAGCCAGCCGCCCAGGAACAGGATCGAGCACATCGCGCACATCAGCACGATGGACAGATACTCGCCCAGGAAGAACAGCAGGAACGGGGTGGAGGAATATTCCACGAAGAAGCCCGCCACCAGCTCGCTTTCCGCCTCCACCAGGTCGAAGGGCGGGCGGTTGGTTTCCGCCAGGGCCGAGACGAAGAAGATCGGCAGCATGGGGAACAGGATGGAAAAGACGTTCCAGTGCAGGAAGCCCAGCGGTCCCGCATTGCCTTGCGCCCGCACGATCTCCGACAGGTTCAGCGATCCGGCGAACAGCAGCACGGTGATGATGACGAAGCCGATGGAGACTTCATACGACACCATCTGGGCGGCGGCGCGCAGGGCCGACAGGAAGGGATATTTGGAGTTCGACGCCCAGCCCGCCATGATGATGCCATAGACGCCCAGCGACGACACGGCGAACAGGTAGAGGATGCCGACATTGATGTCGGCCACCACCCAGCCGTCGGCCAGCGGCACCACCGCCCAGCCGGCAAAGGCCAGGGTCACGGTGATCAGCGGCGCGATCATAAAGATGACCTTGTTGGCGCCCGCCGGGATAATGACTTCCTTGAACAGGAACTTGAACAGGTCGGCGAAGGTCTGGAGCAGGCCGAAGGGGCCGACCACGTTGGGGCCACGGCGCATCTGCACCGCCGCCCAGATCTTGCGGTCCGCCAGCAGCAGATAGGCGATCATCACCAACAGGACGACATCGAAGATCAGGATGGAGAGGAACTGGCTGATGAACCATCCCAGCGAATGGTTCATCCCCAGGCTGGCGAAGAGATCGGTAAACAGCATTATTCCGCCGCCATCGTCGTTGCGCCCGAGACGAACGCACGGCTGCACTGAGCCATGGTCGCGCTGGCGCGGGCCACCGGGTTGGTGAGATAGAAATCGGCGATCCCGTGGGTCACCGGCGCCGTGCCGTCCAGCGGACCGCTCTGGCCGATGCCGCTCCAGGTCGCGGCCGTGGTGTCGGCATGGACCGGCGCCGCGTTGAGGGCGGCGAAATGGGTGGCATCGGCCGCCAGCGCCTTCAGCAGCGCGCCGCGATCGTCATAGGGCAAGGTCATGCCCAGCACCTCGGACAAAGCGCGCAGGATCGCCCAATCCTCCCGCGCCTCGCCCGGCGGGAAGGTGGCGCGGCGGCCGCGCTGCACCCTGCCCTCGAAATTCACATACAGCCCGTCCTTCTCGGTATAGGCCGCGCCCGGCAGGATCACGTCGGCGTGATGGGCGCCGGCGTCGCCATGGCTGCCCTGATAGACCACGAAGGCGCGGCCCAGATGCGCGACATCGAATTCGTCCGCGCCCAGCAGGTATATAAAGTCGATCTCGCCCTTCTGGGCGCCGTCCACGATGCCCGCCACGTCGCGTCCAGCGTCACCCGGCAGGAAGCCCAGGTCCAGCGCCGCCACCCGGCTGGCGGCGGTGTGCAGGATGTTGAAGCCGTTCCAGCCGCCTTCGGCATGGCTGCCGGCCGGACCGATCATGCCGGTATCGTCCGCGATGCGCGCCGCCAGCGCCAGCACCGCGGCGCCGTCGGCCCGGGTCAGCGCGCCGGAGCCCAGCACGATCATCGGCCGCTTGGCCTCGGTCAGCACCTTGGCGAAAGGATGGCTGCCGTCGGCGATCGCGGCCAGCACATGGATATCGGCGCCCAGCTGCTCGGCGGGATAGGTCAGGTCCACGGCAGGGCCGATATTGGCCACCTTCACGCCCGTGGCCAGCCAGGCCTTGCGGATACGCGCGTTCAATACGGCTGCGTCCCAGCGGGGGTTGGCCCCCACCAGCAGGATCGCATCGGCGGCTTCCACGCCCGCGATGGTGGAATTGAACAGATAGGTCTGGCGCGGAATCTTGCCCGCGGAATTGGCGGAGATTTTCGCGCCGTCCTGGCGGCAATCCAGATTGGTCACGCCCAGCCGCGTCATCAGGTCTTTCAGCGCCTTGATTTCCTCGGCGGCGGCCAGATCGCCCACGATGGCGGCCATCTTGCCGGCACTGGTGCTCTTGACCTTGGCGGCGATGGCGGCGAACGCCTCCGCCCAGGAGGCGGGCTTGAGCTTGCCGCCCACGCGCACATAGGGGCGGTCGAGGCGCTGGCGGGACAGGCCGTCACAGGCGTGGCGCGCCTTGTCGGAAATCCACTCCTCGTTCACCTCTTCGTTCAGGCGCGGCAGCACGCGCATAACCTGCGGGCCCCGTGCATCGACGCGGATGTTGCAGCCCTGCGCGTCCATCACGTCCACGCTTTCGGTCTTGCGAAGCTCCCAGGGGCGGGCGTTGAAGGCATAGGGCTTGCTGGTCAGCGCCCCCACCGGGCACAGATCCACCACATTGCCCGACAGTTCGCTGGCGAAAGCCTTTTCCAGATAGGTGGTGATCTCCACATCCTCGCCGCGCCCGGTGGCGCCCAGGTCGGGCACGCCCGCCACCTCGGTGGCGAACCGCACGCAGCGGGTGCAGGCGATGCAACGGGTCATGATCGTCTTGATCAGCGGGCCCATATACTTGTCTTCGACGGCGCGCTTGTTCTCGTTGAAGCGGTGGAAGGCGGCGCGGCCATAGCCCATCGCCTGATCCTGCAGGTCGCACTCGCCGCCCTGGTCGCAGATCGGGCAATCCAGCGGGTGGTTGATGAGCAGG
>CALDFO010000448.1 GCA_937942205.1 uncultured Alphaproteobacteria bacterium | reverse complement strand
CTCAGTTGGTAGAGCATCGGTCTCCAAAACCGAGGGTCGTGGGTTCGAGTCCCCCCGCTCCTGCCATCTTTCAGAAGTGATGCCATGGTTGATGTGACGAAAAAGACGGAGACGGATACGGACGCGCCCGCCCTGCGCCGCCGCACGTCCGCCTTCCAGTTCCTGCTGGAAGTGCGCCGTGAATGGTCCAAGGTCACATGGCCGACCTGGAAGGAAACCTATCTGACCACCATCATGGTCGGGGTGATGGTCGTCCTCACCATGATCTTTTTCTTTTTCGTCGACTCGATCCTCGCCTATGGCGAGCGTCTCTTGATTGGGGCCGCATGATGAGCGAAGCCGGAACGCGCACCGTCGAAGGCGGCAAGTGGTACATCGTCCACACCTACTCGAACTTCGAGAAGAAGGTGAAGGAGGAGATCCTGCGCCAGGCCAAGATCCAGGAGCTCGAGGAGTTCGTCGCCGACGTCGTGGTGCCGACCGAGGAAGTGCTGGAAGTGCGCCGCGGCCAGAAGATCAAGGCCGAGCACAAGTTCCTGCCCGGTTATGTGCTGCTGAATGCGCGCCTGACCGACGAGGTCTATCACCTGGTCAAGAACGTGGCCAAGGTCACCGGCTTCCTGGGCCAGAACAACAAGCCCATGCCGCTGCGCCAGGGCGAGGTGGACCGCATCCTCAATCAGGCGACCGAGAGTGCCGAGCATCCCAAATCCTCGATCACCTTCGAGATCGGCGAGCAGGTCCGCGTCGCGGACGGTCCCTTCACCTCCTTCACCGGCACGGTGGAAGAGGTGGACGAGGACCGCAGCCGCCTCAAGGTCGCGGTCAGCATCTTCGGCCGCGCCACGCCGGTCGAACTGGAATACACGCAGGTCGAAAAGGTCTGAGTGGGAAGTGCCCGGCCGCCCATTTGGGCGCCGGGATTGCGTGCGGGAGAAGCGATCCGAAATGGTTCGGTGGGCTTCGTTTGAACCGCTAAGCCGCAAAGGAGGCGGCGAGACATGGCGAAGAAAGTAACCGGTTACATCAAGTTGCAGGTGCCCGCGGGCGCGGCGAATCCGTCGCCCCCGATCGGCCCTGCGCTGGGCCAGCGCGGGCTGAACATCATGGAGTTCTGCAAGGCGTTCAACGCCAAGACGCAGGACCAGGAAAAGAACATGCCGATCCCGGTGACCATCACCGTGTTCTCGGACAAGTCCTTCACCTTCGAGATGAAGACGGCTCCGGCCACCTACTTCCTCAAGAAGGCGGCCAAGCTGACCAGCGGCTCCAAGGCCCCCGGCATCTCGTCCGCCGGTTCGGTCACCCGCGCCCAGGTGCGCGAGATCGCCGAAGCCAAGTTCAAGGATCTGAACGCCAACGACATTGACAGCGCGATGCTGCTGATCGAGGGCTCGGCCCGTTCGATGGGCATCTCGGTGAAGGACTGACCGCCATGACCACCGGCAAGCGTTACAAGAAGATCACCGACGGCCTGGACCGCAACAAGGCCTACACGATCGAGGAAGCGGTGAAGCTGATCAAGTCGAAGGCCGTCGCCAAGTTCGACGAGACCATCGAGATTTCGCTGAACCTGGGCGTTGACCCCAAACATGCCGACCAGATGGTGCGCGGCGTGGTTTCGCTGCCCTCGGGCACCGGCCGCACCCTGCGCGTGGCGGTGTTCGCCAAGGGCGCCAAGGCGGAGGAGGCCAAGAAGGCCGGCGCCGACCTGGTGGGCGCCGAGGAACTGGCCGCCGAAGTGCAGGCGGGCAAGATCGATTTCGATCGCTGCATCGCCACCCCCGACATGATGGGCGTGGTGGGCCGCCTGGGCAAGGTGCTGGGCCCGCGCAACCTGATGCCGAACCCCAAGGTCGGCACCGTGACCATGGATGTCGCCAAGGCCGTGGCCGACGCCAAGGGCGGCGCGGTGGAGTTCCGCGTCGAAAAGGCGGGCATCGTGCAGGCCGGTGTGGGCAAGGCGAGCTTCAGCGAAGACGCCATCGCCGCCAACATCAAGGCGTTCATCGACGCCGTGATCAAGGCCAAGCCGACCGGCGCCAAGGGCAACTATATGAAGAAGGTGTCGCTGTCCTCGACCATGGGCCCGGGCGTGAAGATCGCGCTGGCCTCGGTCAACGAAGGCGCGGCGGTGTAAAGAACAAAGTCCTCATGGTGAGCCTGTCGAACCATGAGGACCATCAGCGTTTGGTGCCGCACCCTTCGACAGGCTCAGGGTGAGGAGAATGAGATTCCGGCGGACGATCGCCGGGAACTGTCCGAGACTGCTGGAGTCCGCAAGGACTTAAAATTCTCCAGCACAGACAGGGAAGGAACCGGATTTGGACCATCTTCCATTTGGAAATGGCTCCCTGTTCGGGTTTGGACCCTGGGGCAGCGTTTTGAGCAACAGGGTTGGCCCGCGGATCGTCCCGGGGCCGACGTTAGGAGAGCAACGTGGAAAAAGCCAAAAAGGCGGAAGTCGTTGAAGACCTGAACCAGGTCTTCTCGAAGGCCGGCTCTGTGGTGGTCGCCCACTATTCCGGCATGACGGTTGCCCAGATGAGCGACCTTCGCCAGCGCATGGGCGCTGCGGGGGCTTCGTTTCGTGTGGCCAAGAACCGTCTGGCGGTGCGCGCTCTGAAAGGAACGCCGATCGAAGGCATCGCCCACCTGTTCAAGGGGCCGACCGGCATCGCTGTCAGCGATGATCCGGTCGCCGCGTCGAAGGTGGCGGCTGCCTATGCCAAGGATAACGACAAGCTCGTGATCCTGGGCGGATCGGTGGGGGCAACGGCTCTGGATGTGGGCGGCGTCATGCAGCTCGCCACCCTGCCGTCGCTCGATGAACTGCGTGGCAAGATCGTGGGCCTGCTCGTGGCGCCCGCGACCAAGATCGCCGGGGTCGTCCAGGCTCCCGCCGGTCAGCTTGCCCGTGTCATCGGCGCCTATTCCTCGAAGGATGCCGCTTAAGCGACTGCCGAACGTAACCAAACAAACCCGAAATCAAAGGAAAGTATCAAATGTCGAAGATCGAAAAGCTCGTTGAAGACCTGTCCTCGCTGACCGTCCTGGAAGCCGCCGACCTGGCCAAGCTGCTGGAAGACAAGTGGGGCGTTTCCGCCGCCGCGCCGGTGGCCGTTGCCGCCGCCGCCCCGGCCGCCGGTGCCGCCGCCGCCGCCGAGAAGACCGAATTCACGGTCATCCTGGCCGACGCCGGCGACAAGAAGATCAACGTGATCAAGGAAGTGCGCGCGATCACCGGCCTGGGCCTCAAGGAAGCCAAGGACCTGGTCGAAGGCGCGCCGAAGGAAGTCAAGGCCGACGTGTCGAAGGACGAAGCTGCCAAGATCAAGAAGCAGCTGGAAGACGCCGGCGCGAAGGTCGAGCTGAAGTAAGTCAAGGAGCGCCCCCGGGTTGAAAAACTCCGTGTGCGTGCATATTTCGTTCACCCACCCCCCACTGGCGAGTCGTCTCGCCAGTGGGCGCGGTGGCTTTTGCCATTGTCTGAAACTACCGGGTCTGGACGCTGCTGGTTCCAAACCCCGGGCAAAAACGGCTCCCCAGCCGTAAAGGATCCCGTCGGATGACTCTCTCCTTCACTGGCCGCAAGCGCCTTCGCAAGAATTTCGGCAAGATCCAGGAGATCGCGCAGATGCCGAACCTCATCGAGGTTCAGCGCACCTCCTATGACCAGTTCCTGCAGCTTGATAAGCCGGCCGAAGGCCGCCGCGACGAGGGCCTGGAAGCGGTATTCCGCCAGGTGTTCCCGATCAAGGATTTCAGCGAATCCTCGCTGCTCGAATATGTGGATTACCACTTCGAGGAACCCAAGTACGACGTCGAGGAGTGCCAGCAGCGCTCCATGACCTATGCCGCGCCGCTGAAGGTGACGCTGCGGCTGATCGTGTTCGATGTGGACCAGGAAACCGGCGCCAAGTCGGTCAAGGACATCAAGGAGCAGGACGTCTATATGGGCGACGTTCCCTTCATGACCGAGAACGGCACGTTTGTCGTCAACGGCACCGAGCGCGTCATCGTCTCCCAGATGCACCGTTCGCCGGGCGTGTTCTTCGACCACGACA
>CALDFO010000447.1 GCA_937942205.1 uncultured Alphaproteobacteria bacterium | reverse complement strand
AGAACAGGGCCGCATCCACCGCGTCCTCGGCCAGCGCCCGCGCGACGGCGGGGGGGAAGGTTTCGGCGGCCTGGACACGATAGAGCGCGGCGCGGCGCACCGAAAAACCGCGCGCCGTCAGGCCGTCCTGCAAGGTGCCCGGCGCTTCGGCGCCACAGACATGCAGCAACACGCCCCTGTCCGGCGTCGTCCAATCCGCCGTCGCCGCCGCCAGCGCCACCGCATCGCCATCGGCGCTGCGGACATCGGCGAACCCGGCCTGCGACGCTTCGCGCGCCGTTTGCGGCCCCACCGCGAAGACCGGCAGATCGCGCCGCGCGGTGCGGCGGACCAGCGCGCGCACACCGTTGGCGCTGGTCGCCAGCACCGCCTGCACACCGGAAAAATCCGGTTCCGGGCCGCTTTCAAAATGCGGCTGCAGAAGCGGCGCCAAAAGGGCCTCATGACCCATCCGGGCCAAGCGGGCGGCGATCTCGGCGCCGTCCTCCAAAGGTCTGGTGACTAGAATACGCATCGGCTTGTGGGGTAAAGGACCGGCCCATGCCAGGCAAGCTCCACCCCCTGCCATTGACGATGCCACTGGTTCCATTGACGATTCTTGGCATCGAAACCAGCTGCGACGAAACCGCGGCGGCGGTGGTGCGCGGCGTCGCGCCCGGGCCGGGCGAAATCCTGTCCAATATCGTGTTCAGCCAGACCGAGGCCCATGCCCCCTATGGCGGGGTGGTGCCGGAAATCGCCTCCCGCGCCCATCTGGAAATCCTGGATTCGGTGATCGGCCGGGCGCTGGACGAGGCCGGGCTGACGCTGGCCGGGCTGGACGGTATCGCCGCCACGGCGGGCCCGGGACTGATCGGCGGGGTGATGGTGGGGCTGACCACCGCCAAGGCGCTGGCGCTGGCGGCGGGCAAGCCGCTGATCGCGGTCAATCACCTGATGGGTCATGCCTTCACGGCGCGACTGACCCATGGCGTGGCGTTTCCCTTCCTGCTGCTGCTGGTGTCGGGCGGGCATTGCCAGCTTCTGGGCGTGGGCGGCGTCAACGATTTCCGCCTCTATGGCAGCACGATCGACGATGCGGTGGGCGAGGCGTTCGACAAGACCGCCAAGATCCTGGGCCTGCCCTATCCCGGCGGGCCGGCCGTCGAAGCGGCGGCGGCGCACGGCAACCCCAAGGCGTTCGACCTGCCGCGGCCGCTGGTCAGCGGCCACAATGCGCGCAAGAGCGCGGACTTTTCCTTTTCGGGCCTCAAGACCGCGCTGCGGCAACTGGCGCAGACGCAAAGCGTCGGCGTCGCGGACGCCAGCGCGTCCTTCCAGGCGGCGGTGGTGGACATTCTGTGCGACCGCACCCGGATCGCGATGGGCTTGTTCCGCGAGGATTTCGCGGACGCCTTGCCCGCCGCGACGCCCGCGACCCTGGTGGTGGCGGGCGGTGTGGCCTCGAACCAGGCCATCGGCGCGGCGCTTGGGGCGCTGGCGCGGCGGGAAAACTTCGTCACCCGCATTCCTCCGCCCCGGCTTTGCACCGACAATGCGGCGATGATCGCCTGGGCGGGCCTTGAGCGTCTCGCCACCGGTGCGGCAGCGGACGCTCTGGATGTGGCGCCAAGGGCGCGCTGGCCTTTGGCCAGCCTGTGAGGGGCTTGCGTGCCTCCCCTGGCGCCGGCCGGACCTTAGAAGGTCACGGCGACGGTCAGGAGCGACAGGAAACCGGCGATGGTGATGGTCGCGGCATTGAAGACGTCGAAAATGACGGCGTCGACGCGATCGCTGGCCTGCTCGGGGACGGAAAGGGTGGGATTGGTCATGACTTGCTCCTTCGATGACAAAGGTGGAGAGCACCTTTGCTGCAATGCGATATAATGCGCCGAGCAATGCAATTCAATGACGCTTACATATGCGTTTTATGCATTTACGCAAGTTAATTTCTTTGTAAATCATTGAAATACAACAGAAACAACTAAATTGCGCGTACCAGCCACGATATGTGCAATTGCAGCATAAGAGGTCTGAAAAACGTGAGGATCGCCACCTGGAATGTCAATTCCGTCCGCTTCCGGGCCCAGCTCGTCACCCGCTTCCTGCGTGACGAGCAGCCGGACGTGCTGTGCCTGCAGGAAACCAAGGTGTCCGATGATCTGTTTCCCGCCCTGCCCTTTCACAAGCTGGGCTATGTCCATCAGGCCATCCACGGCCAGAAGGCCTATCACGGCGTGGCGGTGCTTTCGAAAATCCCCTTCCGCGAAACCGGCACCCAGGATTTCTGCCGCGAGGGCCATGCCCGCCATATCGGCGTGACCCTGGCCAACGGCGTGGAGCTGCACAATTTCTATGTTCCGGCGGGCGGCGACATTCCCGATCCCGCCGCCAATCCCAAATTCGCGCACAAGCTGCACTTCCTGCAGGGCATGGAAAAATTCTTCGCCCGCAAGCGCAACAAGAGCGATCCGGTGATGCTGGTGGGCGATCTGAATGTGGCGCCGCTGGAGCATGACGTCTGGAGCCACAAGCAGCTGCTGAACATCGTCAGCCACACGCCGGTCGAAACCCGCCTGCTGGGCGAGGCGCAGGCGGCTTTCGACTGGACCGACAGCACCCGCCATTTCATTCCGGCGGACCGGAAGATCTATAGCTGGTGGAGTTATCGCGCCAGCGACTGGGAAGCCTCCGATCGCGGCCGCCGCCTGGATCACGCCTGGCTCAGTCCCGGCCTCAAGGGCGCGCTGACATCCCAGAAGATCGTCAAGAAGATGCGCGGCTGGCAGAAGGCGTCAGATCATGTGCCGGTCGTGGTGGAACTGGATGTTTAACAAAGGTCGCACGGCCGACGCCTTCGCTGCGCTCGGCTGCCCGGTGCTCCGCGATCACGTACCCGTCGTGGTGGAACTGGACGTATGACGCGCATCGCCTTCCTGCGCCACGGCCCCACAGACTGGAACGCGCAGGGGCGCATCCAGGGCCATACCGACATCGGTCTCAGCCAGGCGGGCATCGCCCGCATGGCGGCGCTGCGCCTGCCGCCTTTGTGCGACGGGGCGCGGGTGTTCGTCAGTCCGCTGGCGCGGGCGCGCCATACCGCGCGGCTGCTGGGCCTGGAGGACGGCAACACCGACGCACGGCTGATGGAGCAGAATTGGGGCGCCTGGGAAGGCCTGACCCGCGACGAAATCCTGGCACAGCATGGCGATGATGCGTTCCTGCGCGCCGGGCCGGGCGCGGCCTTCCGCCCCGGCGGCGGCGAATCCACCGCCGAACTGCATGACCGCGTCACCGCTTTCCTGCGCGACGTGGCGCAAGGCGCGGACGACGCCGTGGCGGTGGCGCATCTGGGCGTGCTGCGCGCCGCCTATACCCTGGCGACCGGCTGGGACATGGCCACGCCCATGCCGCCGGACCTGGATGTGTCGAAAATCCTGCTGCTGTCGCTGGCGCAAGACGGTTCGGTGACGCTGGAAGCGCTCAATATGGATTTCTCTATTCTCTAATCCTCTGGATGGCCGGGTTAAACCCGGCCATGACAGAATGTGTTAATCCCAGAACGGCTTGACCGCCTTGAAGTCGGCATAGCAGCGCAGCGCCTGCCGGGCGTGTTCCGCGGCATGAGCGCCATACCAGCCCGCCACCATCCCGGCGGCGAAGGCCATGTCGTCATCATGCGCCCTGTCGGCGTGCTTGCGGGATTCGGCGCGCAGCACCAGCGCCAGGGTCTGGCGGACATGGACGATGTCGTTGAGGTCGCCCAAATGCTCCTGCAAGGCGCGCGCCTGTTTCAGATAGGCTTTCACCTTTCTGGCCGGATAGAGCGGGGCGAAGACTTCGGCCGCATAGCGCAGTTTCTTGAGCGCGATCCGCAGCCGGTGCAGGTCGGCCCCATCCGGGTCGGCGCGGCCCTTCGCGGCGCGGCCGCGTTTCTTCACGCGCTGCCACTGCCGGTCCAAGATGCGCGCGGCGGTGCACGGCAGGCGATGATCCCGGCCCAGCGGCAGGCGCGAGGCGGCAAGCGCCGCGACATCCTCCAGGAACAGCGCGAGATCGGGGCCGCGAACGCAAGCCTCGACCGTCTTCCACGCCGCATCGCGCGCCGCCTGCGCCCGGCGGCGCAGCGCCGTCATGCCATCGCCGCACGGCACGGCATCCAGCAGCGTCTCCACAAAGACATCCAGATCGCGCGCCGGACCCACCCGGTCCGACAGAATCTTGCCCCGGTCGCGCAGTTCCTCCAGCCAGGGCTGGCGGAACTCTTTCGCGAAGGCCTGGATCGCCACATCCAGCCGCCGCAGCGCCACCCGGAGCTGGTGCAAGCCCTCCACCGAGCGCCCCGCCTTCAGCGCCGCGGCATTGGCGGTGATCTGGGCCAGGCAACCCGACAGGGTGATACGGAACGCCTCGTCCGGGCGCATGTCGGCGGTGACATGGGCGGGAACCGGCTTGGCGGGGGCCGGATCGCGGCGGAGCGGGGCATGAACGGCGGGGCGGAGATCGTCCATGCCGTCCAGGCTAGACGCAAAGCCGCGCGGGCGGCAATCGCGCGCCAGCGGAAACCGGCAAAAAGCCGGGCCTAGACCGGACGCACCGGCAAGCCGGCGGCGGCCAGCGCCTGCTTGGCCTGGGCGATACTCACCTCGCCGAAATGGAAGATGGAGGCCGCCAGCACGGCGCTGGCATGACCCTTGGTCACGCCATCGACCAAATCCTGCACATTCCCGACGCCGCCACTGGCGATCACCGGCACCGCCACCGCATCGGCCACCGCCCGCGTCAGGTCCAGGTCATAGCCGGACTTGACGCCGTCGCGGTCCATCGAGGTGAGCAGGATTTCGCCCGCGCCATAGCCGACCAGCTTTCGGGCATGATCCACCGCGTCGATGCCGGTGGCCTTGCGGCCGCCATGGGTGAAGATTTCATAGTTGAAGTCATTTTGGGTCGCACGGGCGACGGCTTCGCTCCGCTCGCCTGCCCGATGCTCCCGCCGCACCTTCTTGGCGTCGATAGCGGCGACGATGCACTGGCTGCCGAACTTCTCGGCGGCTTCCTTGACGAATTCGGGCCGCGTCACGGCGGCGGTGTTGATGGAAACCTTGTCGGCCCCCGCCAGCAGCAGGGCGCGGATATCCTCCAGGGTGCGCACGCCGCCGCCCACGGTCAGCGGCATGAAGCAGACCTCGGCGGTGCGGCGCACCACATCCAGCAGCGTGCCGCGCGCCTCATGGCTGGCGGTGATGTCCAGGAAGCAGAGTTCGTCGGCGCCCGCTCTGTCATAGACGATCGCCTGCTCCACCGGATCGCCGGCATCGCGCAGGCCCTCGAAATTCACGCCCTTGACGACGCGGCCGTCCTTGACGTCCAGACAGGGGATCACACGAACTTTCAGCATCAGCGGGCACTCCGCGCCATGGCGGCGATGTTCATCAGGGTGCGGCCCGTCACCGCCTCGGCGGGCACGCCGGTGGTGCGGGTCAGCGCCTCGGCTTCCAACAACAGATCCAGCGCCTCGCCCAGCTTGTCGCCGGTCCAGCGCTGGGCCTGGGCCTTGAAGGCATTGGCGCGGGAGAAATGCACCGGCGGGCGCAGCCGCTTCATCACCATGTCCAGGCTTTCGCCCCGCGCGGCGCTTTCGCGCGCCTGGAGCAGCTTCTGGAAATGGCCCATCGCGCTGCGGATCACTTGGGCGGGCTGGGTGTCCGACACCCACAGCCGCTCCAGTTCGCGGTCCAGCCGCGCCAGATCGCCCGACCCGGCGGCGTCGCAGGCGCTTTCGCTGCGCGCCTCGGCCTCGTCGCCCATCACCGCGCGCACATCCTCCAGCGTCACCTGTTTCTGGCCGTGCATATAGAGCAGCAGCTTTTCGATCTCGCGCCGGGTGACGCCGCGATCCGAACCCAGCCGCGATACCGCGTCCTCCAGCGCGTCGGGCGCAATGGAAAGCCCTTCGGCCCGCAGCGCATCGCGCACCACATCGGCCAGGTCGCGCACCGAGTCGGGATAGCACTGGATGGCGGCGGCGCTCTTGTGGCCGTCGAACAGCTTGCGCAGCGCCGAGGTCTTGGGCAGGTCGCCGGCCTCGATCACCACCAGCGCGTCGCCTTTGGGGTCGTCGATCAGATGTTCCACGATGTCGGCCAGATCGTTGCCGCCGCCGCGCACCCGCACCGTGCGCCGCCCGCCCATCATCGAGATGGCGGCGGCCTCGTCGGCCAGCCGCGCCGGATCGGCCAGCAGCGCCGCCTCGCCGAGATCGGCGGCGTTGAACGGATCGGTGAGATCGGGCGTCACCGTCTTGAGCAGCTTTTCGGTGCGCTCCTGCACCAGCCCCGCATCGGGGCCATAGACCAGCGCGATCAGCAGGCCCTTGGGCGGGCCGGCGACATAGCGGTCGGCTTCGTGACTCTTGACGATCATGGCCGGTTGCGGCGGAACCAGGCGCCCAGGCTGAGGCGGATGCGCTCGGCGATGTCCTGGGCCGCCCGCTTGTTGGCGTCCTGCTCGGCCACCAGCGTGGCATAGGGCGACTGGGCCACGTTATAGGCCGACAGTTCCTTCTCCGCCCCTTGCGTCAGCACCGTGCCCTTCGCGTCGCTGAGGACATAGCTGGCTTCCAGCGTGTTGTTGTAGCGGGTGATGGTGGCGTCGTTCTGCAGGGCAATGCCCTGGCTGGATTCGCGCAAGGTGACCTGGAGGCGATAGCGCTTGCCCGTCTGGCTGCCGTCGGAATTGAGAATGTCGATCAGCGTGTTGCGCAGCTCATAGCCTTCACGCTCGGGAATCGGCTCGACATAGATGGCCGCCATCTGCGGCGCCATCCGCCCGCCATACATGGGCTGGAAACCGCACGCCGCCAGCAACACCGACAGCATCGCGAAGACCAGCACCGGCCCGCCTCTCCTTCGCGCGCGCAGCGCCTGCGAGGGGGAGGTGGTTTCAGCGTGCGAAGGCGACCCCTTGGGGAGCCGAGCGAAAGCTGAAACCGGAGGGGGTCTCTTCATACAACAATATTCACAATACGGTTGGGCACCACGATCACCTTCTTGGGCGGCGCGCCGTCCAGCGCCCGGATCACCCCGTCCAGCGCCAGCGCCGCCGCTTCCACCGCCGCATTGCCGGCGCCCTTGGGCATCACCACCTCGCCGCGCCGCTTGCCGTTCACCTGCACCGGCATGGTGACGCTGTCGCTGGCGGTCAAAGCGGGATCATATTTCGGCCAGGGCGTCTCCGCCACCAGCCGGTCATGGCCCAGCGCCTTCCAGCATTCCTCGGCCAGATGCGGCATCATGGGGGCGCAGAGCAGCACGATGGTTTCCAGCGCCTCGCGCCGCGCCGCCGGACCCGCCTTGTCGGCCCCACCGACCATATTGGCCAGGGTATAAAGCTGGGCCACGGCGCTGTTGAAGCGCAGATGCTCCAGGTGATCGGTCACCGCCGCGATGGCCTTGTGCACCGCCTGGCGCAACGATCTGGAGGCTTCGTCATCGGCGCTCACCGGCGTTCCGGCGGGCGGCAGGCCCTCGGCTTCGGCGCAGAAGCGGTAGATGCGCTGCACGAACCGCCAGCAGCCTTCCGCGCCCGCATCGGTCCATTCGATGTCGCGCTCCGGCGGGGTGTCCGACAGCATGAACCAGCGGATGGTGTCGGCGCCGTAATCGGCGATGATCGTCTCCGGCGCGATCACATTCTTCCTGGACTTGGACATCTTTTCGGACGCGCCGACGGCGACTTCCGTGTCCGTGCCCAGCAGATAGGCCTTGCCGCCGCGCTTTTCGATCTCGTCCGGCGCCACCCAGGCCCCGGCCGCGTCCTTGTAGGTTTCGTGGCAGACCATGCCTTGCGTGA
>CALDFO010000446.1 GCA_937942205.1 uncultured Alphaproteobacteria bacterium | reverse complement strand
TGACTGGAGTTCAGACGTGTGCTCTTCCGATCTGCGCGGCGGGCAGGTGGACGGTGACGGTGGTGCCCTTGCCCACATCGCTTGCCAGCCGCACATGGCCGCCATGGGATTCGGCCAGGCCCTTGACGATGGCCAGTCCCAGCCCGGTGCCGCGATCCACCAGGGCGATGTCATGTTTGCCCTGGCCGAAGCTGTCGAACACCCGGTTCTGGTCCTCGGGCGCGATGCCGACGCCGGTGTCGCTGACCCCCAGCACCATGCCGCCGCCCGGATCGCGATGGGCGAAGGCGGTGACACGGCCATGCTCGGGGGTGAATTTCAGGGCGTTGGACAGAAGATTCAGCAGGATCTGCTTGATCGCGCGTTCATCGCCATACACCCGCTCCAGGTCCGGCGCGATGGCGTTCTGCATCGTCGCGTTGTTTTCCTTGCTGCGCCAGGCGACGAACTGCAGGGCGTCGTCGGCGACGCGGTGCAGGTCCAGTTCGGCCTCCTCCAGCTTCCAGCGTCCCGCCTCGATCTTGGCCAGGTCCAGAATGTCGTTGATCAGCGCCAGCAGGTGTTTGCCGGAGGAATGGATCAGGTTGGCATATTCGAAATTGCGCTCCGGCTGATCCTTGAAGATGCGCGAGGAGATCATCTCCGAAAAGCCCAGGATCGCGTTCAGTGGCGTGCGCAGTTCATGGCTCATATTGGCGAGGAATTGCGACTTGGCCAGGCTGGCGGCCTCGGCCTGCTCGCGGCCGCGGTCCGATTCCAGCTTGGCCATCACCAGTTCCGCCAGCAGGGAATTGCGTTCCTCCACCAGCGCGGCGGCGGCACGGGCGCGGGTGAAATTCTGCTTGGCGACATGGGCCAGATACCAGGCATAGAAAGGCGTCACCGCGACCAGGAACAGCGCGCCCGCGCCGCCCTCGCGCAGGGGCACCAGGGCCATGGCCGCGCCATAAAGCAGGAAGGCGGGCAGCGCCATCTGGCGGCAGGCGCCCACCAGCGTGGCCTGGGCCGCCAGCGTCACCGCCAGCACGAGGATGACCAGCATGTGGTTGGCTTCGTTGCCCGGCACCCACAGATACCAGGCCAGCGACATCCAATTGGCGACGAAAAACAGATTCGTCGCCGAAGCGGCCAGCGCCCAGCAGCGCGTCCGCGCCAGCGGCATGTCGCCCGGCGGGAAGCGCCGCATCAGCAGATGGTGCGGCACAAGGCCCAGGATGACATGCGCGTACCAGGCGGCCAGCATCGGCCAGCTCACCCAATAGGAAAAGGTCGCCGCCACCGCCAGCGCGAACAGCGGGATGGTCCGGCGGTTGGACTGCGTGTTCTCCAGCACGCCGCGCAGCAGCGCCAGCCGGATGCGGCTTTCGCGCTCCTCGTCGGCCAGGGCGTTCGGCGCCCAGATCGGACTGTCAGAACTCATCTGTTCCCCTTGGGCCGGCATGGTGCGCGACAAGGCGTTAAGACAGGCTTTGCGCGGATTGCGCGGGCGGCACGTTAACCATGCCGTCAATTCCCGCTCGCGGCGGGAACCTGTCCCATATTAGAACGTCTCATATCGGTACACGCGCATCGCTTTGCCCGCGACACGCCTCGACGACGAAGGAGAGTGTGATGAGGGTAACCCTGTTTACGGCCAGCCTGTTGCTGACCACCGCGATGACGGCCGCCAGCCTGAGCATGATGACCCTGCCGGCCCGCGCCGACGCCGCCCCGGCCAGTGAGTTCCGCCGCTGCAATTGCGCGCCCGCGCCCCAGCGCGCCACGGCGCGTCCCCGCGCGGTGCGGCGCTCGGCGGTGGAAGGAGCCTATTACGATTACGGCAGCGCCCGCGCCGTCAGCCAGCAGGGCTGGCATGGCGAATGGCGGGTCGCCCGCAACGAAGGCTCTGCCTATGGTCCGGGACCGGAAACCTATTACGGCCCGCCGCCCGGCTATTACGAGGAAGGTCTGCGGCTGGATGAAGGCGGCTGGAGCGGTGGCGTCGGCGCCTTCGCCGACGGCGGCGATGGCGGCGGCGGCGGTTTCGGTCAGCTGCATTTCGGCACCGGTGGCAGCGTCGAGAACGGCCCCACCTACAACAGCTACAATCAGAGCTTCCAGTACAATCCCAGCATGGCCGGGCCTTTCCGGCCCCGCCTGATGGGCGGCTTCGCGCCGCCGGTTTCCAAATAAAAACCCCCATCCGTCGCAGCTCAGGTCTGCTCCGCAGACACTTCGCTGCGACACCTTCCCCCGCTCGTCGC
>CALDFO010000445.1 GCA_937942205.1 uncultured Alphaproteobacteria bacterium | reverse complement strand
TGGCAGGCCAAGGGCTTCCGGCCGTTCTGATGATTTGCGGATGACTTACGGGGCTTATTTACGAGTCCAGCCGCCGCCCAGCGGCTTGACATACTGGCCCGCCGGGGTGCGCGCGATCAGCTGCGCGCCCGTGGCCTGACCGGCGGCATCGGACGTCGCGCCCGACTTGGCGGCGGTCTGGGCATAGACATCGGCGCGGCCCGCATTGATGGCGTTGACCGCCGCGGTCACGGTGCCGTCGGCGGAGGAGACGATGCCCAGATAGCCGTCGCCCTGCTCGCCCACCGTGCCCGCCGCCTTGGCGGCTTCGACGGCGGCCTTGTCGGCGGCGAGGTCGGCCAGGGCGGGCGTGGCGGCGAAGGCCAGCATCAGGGCGGCGGCGGCGATCTTGAGGGTCTTGAAGCGCATGTCTGCTACCTCGGCTTAAATCGGGGGATTAGAACAGGTCGGGATTCTGCTGGATCTGGTTCTGGACTTCCTTGTCCAGGCGGACCCGCACATCGGCTTCGAGCTTGGCATAGATGTTGATCGGCGCCACTTCCACCCGGATGGTGGGGGTGCAGGCGCCCAACGCGGCGACGGCGCAAACACCAGCGGCAAGAACGGTCCTGGCGAATATCATCATGGCGCTCCTGCGCGGCCGGGCAGTCACGACGCCCTACGGATTGAGGGTGTTTGACCACGCCTCGGCATAGGATTTCAAGAGTTCGTCAAAATTAAGGGAGGCGTCCAGCGTCAGGTCGATGGGCGTACCGCTGGGCAGCGGCACCGGCTTTTGCAGGGCGGTGCCGTCCACAATGTCGGAAAGGGCGATGTCCGCCGTCTGGGCCTTGGGTGGGTCGCTTCTGCCCTTGATGTGGAAGACGATCTGCAGGCGGCCATTGGCGATGGAGTTGAGCTCGGCGGTCAGGGACTCGAACGCCATGTTCTCCAGCGCCTGATAGGCGAAATCCTGCACCGCATTGGCGGTCGGCTCGCCCTTGGTCCAGAGGGGGCGGTCGATCGCAAGCCGCCCCGGCCCGTCGGCGGCGATGCGGCCATTGGCGATGCGGATACCGTCGGGCCCGGAGATAAAAGGCACCGTGCCCGACACCTTGCCCTCCATCTTCACCCGCCCGCCCAGATTGGAGGCCGACACCAGCGCGGCCAGCGAGATGCCGGACAGTTGCGCCGCGCCGCTGATCGCCGTGGGATTGGCCAGGTTGACGGTGAAGCCGCCCAGCGATGCGCGCCCTTCCGCCCAGCCGCTGCTGACGGCGGCGACCTTGACGGTGGCGGGATTGAATCCGAAACGCAGGTCCACGCCGCTGAAGGGCAGCGTCCATTCGATGCGCGAAATGGTGACTTGCTGGTTGTCGGCGGTGGTGGGCGGCAGCAGCGAGGTAAAGACCATCCGGGTCTTGACGGCGCGGGCGCGGCCCATCGGCGACAGGAAGTCCAGGCTGCCGACATCCAGGCGGCCGTTGCTGAGGATGGCGGCGCGGGTCCAGCTGATGTCCCCCGCGAAATCCACCTTGCCTTCGGCGCGGCGGAACACCGCCAGCAGGGGCGACAGGTCCACCGGCTGCAATTGCTCCGGCGCGAAGCTCAGGGCGGGCGCGGCAATGTGCGCCGCGCCGGCGCCGGTCGCCATCACATGGTTGAAGGTGACATCCGCCACCGGATGCTTCTTCTCGCTGGACAGGGAAAAACGGCCCTTCCACACGCCCCCGGCCAGCGTGACATCGCCATCGGCCAGCAGCGGATGGAAGCGCGGCCCGGGGGCGCGGTCGCTGAGACGGGCTCCGGTCACCTGGGCGGTGCCGGTGAAATCGGCACCATGGCCGGAGAAGGACAGCTGCGCGGCCGCCTCGCTGATCGCCACATCGGCCAGCGGCAGGATGGCGGAGATACCCCGCGCCATGCCGTCGAAGGTCCAGTCCGCACCCTTGACGGTGAGCAGCGGCCGGCCGCGCAACGGACACAGGCTGGCCCGCGCCTGCCGCGCCATGTCGGTCGCGCCGGGGCGGAAGGATTGCAGCCCGAAACGCAGGCAGGATTGCGGCGTCAGCGCCAGCCTGTCATCGCGCCATTGCAGGATGGCGTCGGTGGAGAATTCCGCGCCCCGCAACATGGCATAGCCGAAACGGGCGCTGATCGCGGCGTCGGCGCTGTAGCGGCCGTTGCCGCCCTGGAAATTGCGCGCCGTCAGCCGCGCCGAAGGCAGGCCGCCGCCGGCCAGCGAAACCTCCATGCGCCCCTTCGGACTGGCGGGGAAATCCCGCAGCGCCAGCGCCGCCAGCCGCAACACCGCGCCCCGCGCGCCTTTGACCTGCGACGGCGCGAAGCTGAGGGCGAGCGTCTCGCCTTTCAGTTCAACCTGCGCGCCCGCCGTCAGCGTCACCGAGGCCAGGTTGGCGGCCAGCGCCGCGCCCAGCACCGGATCGGCGGCGCGCACCCCCTTAACCGCGTCCGGCGGCATCTCGCCCGAGGCGGTGACGGTGAGATCGGCGCGCATGTCCCGCCGCGCCCCCAGCACCAGCGCCAGGATGCGCGCGGCGATGTCGGCCGTCAGGGCATGGACGGTCACGCCCGCCGTCATCCGGTCGGCGGCCAGGCGCAGCCGCAGGTTCGGCGCGGTGACATGCAGCGCCCCGTCGCGGTTCTCCCAATGCAGGCCGCGCGCCGTGACATCGGCCTGTACGGCCTGCGCCGCCGCCTTTGGCGTCTGCAGATCGCCGGTAAAGCGCACCGTCAGCGCCCCGCCGCCGCTGTCATAGGTCAGGGTCGCGGCGCGCACCGTGGCGCGCATGTCGCGCCAGGCCAATACGCCGGGCCGGACCCGCAACGCCGCCGACACCGGCAGATTCTTGACCAGCCGGACATCGCCGCCGATTTCCACCGGCCCGCCCGGCGTCGCCAGCAGGGCGCGCAGGCCGGTCAGGGCCACAGTGAGATCGTCGCTGATGAAGCGCGACTTGCCTTCCTGCCGCGCCAGGGATTCGATCCAGGCTTGCAGCGAGCCCAAAGTGACGCGGCCGTCGGGCTGTACCGTCGCGCGTATCACCGGATTGACCAGCCGCACCTCAACCACACGCGGAATGAGGCTCAAGGGATCGAAGCGCAGCTCCAACTGCTCGGCGGCGATATCGGGCGCCTCCGCCGGACCCAGCGCGAAGCGGGCCGAAGCGCCCGACAGCCCCAGCGCGCCGATCTCGACCGAGGAGGCGATGCCATGTTCGCGGAAATAGCGGTTGGCCAGCGTCTCGGCCAGCAGGGCGCGCGACACCCACAGCGCCAGCAGCAGGGCCAGCAGGCCGGCAACGGCCAATGCGATCCAGTGGCGGCGTGTCAAGATCATTGCAGGGTCATTGCGCCCGGAGCCATTGCATCACGGTAACGCGCGAAAGACCGATTGGCGACCATTTACCAATCACCTTCCCGGTGCATGGATATTGCCCGGTGGCGCCTACATGGTCGCGCCGATCTGCCAGGGCACGAATTCGGCATCGCCATAGCCCAGTATCTCGGACTTGGAAGCCGCCCCGGAGGCCACCCGCAGGATGGTCTGGAAGATTTCATGGCCCTTGTCCTGGATGGAAACGCCGTCCAGCACATCGCCGCAATTGATGTCCATGTCGTCGGTCATGCGTTCATAGACCGGCGTGTTGGTGGCCAGCTTGATCGACGGCGTCGGCTTGCAGCCATAGGCCGAGCCGCGCCCGGTGGTGAAGCACAGAATGTTCGCGCCGCCCGCCACCTGGCCGGTGGCCGAAACGGGGTCGTAGCCGGGCGTGTCCATGAAGACGAAGCCCTTTTCGGTCACCGGCTCGGCATATTCATAGACCGCCTTGAGACGCAGGGTGCCGCCCTTGGCCGCCGCGCCCAGCGACTTTTCCAGGATGGTGGTCAGCCCGCCCGCCTTGTTGCCGGGCGAGGGATTGTTGTTCATGTCGCCCGCGTTGCGGCGGGTATAATCCTCCCACCAGCGGATGCGCTCGATCAGCCTGCGGCCGACCTCGGGCGCGGCGCGGCGGGTGAGCAGATGTTCGGCGCCATAGATTTCGGGGGTTTCCGAGAGAATGGCGGTGCCGCCATGCGCCACCAGAAGATCCACCGCCGCACCCAAGGCGGGGTTGGCGGTGATGCCGCTATAGCCGTCGCTGCCACCGCATTGCAGGCCCAGCATCAGTTCCGAAGCGGGCGCGGTGCTGCGCCGGGCCGCGCCGACGATGGGCAGCATGTCGGCCACCGCCGCCAGCCCCTGCTCCACCGCCTTGCGGGTGCCGCCCACCTCCTGGATCGTCAGCGAGCGGAAGGTGTCGCCCTCGGCGATGCCGTACGCCTGTTTCCAGCGCGCGATCTGGAAGGTCTCGCAGCCCAGCCCCACCACCAGCACCGCGCCCATGTTGGGATTGGCGGCATAGCCCCATTGGGTGCGCTTGAGCACCTCATAACCTTCGCCCTTGCTGTCCATGCCGCAACCATGGCCATGCACCAACGGGATCACCCCGTCCACCTGCGGATAGGCGTCCAGCAGGCCGCGCTTTTCCACCTCGCGCGCGATCAGCCGCGCCACGGTGGCCGAGCAGTTCACGCTGGTCAGGATGCCCAGATAATTGCGGGTGCCGACCTTGCCGTTGGCGCGCCGGTAGCCCTGGAAGGTGGCAGGCGCGGCCACCGCCGCCGGGTCGCGGGCGTCGACCCCGAATTCATAATCGCGGTCCACGGCGTGAAAGCCGATATTGTGTTCATGCACCCAGTCGCCCGGCGCGATGTCGGCCAGCGCGAAGCCGATCACTTGGCCGAATTTCAGCGCAGGCGCTCCTTTGACGATGGTGCGCGCGGCCACCTTGTGACCGGGCGGAATGCGGCGGATCACCGTCACATCCTCGACCGTCTCGCCGGGGGACAAGCCTTTCACCGCCACCACGACATTGTCGGACGGATGCAGCCGCAGGAATGACGCCATCGGCGAGCCGCCCTATGCCCTGGCCGTGGCCTTGGCCACCAGCTCCGACACCAGCCGCATCGGATGGGGTTTCACCGCCGCCTCATACAGCGTGGTCAGCACCACGCAGATGGTGCCGGTCGCCGGATCGCACCAGGACATCGTACCGGTGGAGCCGTTGTGACCGAAAGTGGCCGGGCTGCATCCGGGCGAACCGGCACCCGGCGCGACGTCGAAGCCCAGGCCACGGGGATGCACGCCGGGCGGCGACTGGTTGACGATCATCAGGGCTTCGGTGGCGGGTTTGAGGATGCGGCCGCGCTTGCGCAGGAACTCGTCATAGAATTTCACGATATCGGTCGCCGGTCCCAGCGCCCCGCCCCAGGGCGCGGCCAGGCCCCGCCAGTAATCGCTGTTCCAGTTCCAGCCGTTCCAGCTCTTGCGGCCGGCGGGCGTGTTGGCGGGAATCGCCTGGCTGGGCACGGTGGCGGACTTGTCGCGGCCGCCCAGCCCCAGCGTGGTA
>CALDFO010000444.1 GCA_937942205.1 uncultured Alphaproteobacteria bacterium | reverse complement strand
TGGTTCTTCACCGCCTGCGTGGCGGCGGCCGTTCTGTTCGCCGCCCTGTCGGTCTGGCAGTTCGAGCGGCGGGTCTGGAAGCTGGACCTGATCGCGCGCGTGGACGCGCGGATTCATGCCGCGCCGGTGCCGATGCCGGTGCGGTGGGACGTCTTCGATGCCAAGGATGCCGAATATCGCCGGGTATGGGTGCGCGGCGTCTTTCGCCATGACAAGGCCGTGCTGGTGGACGCGTTGACCGAACGCGGCGCGGGCGCCTGGGTGATGACGCCGCTGGCGACCGCCGGCGGTACGGTCTTCGTCAATCGCGGTTTTGTGCCGCCGGATCGCGAATGGGATTATGACCGCCCGGTGGGCCCGGTGACGGTCGTGGGCCTGTTGCGGCTGCCGGAGCCGGGCGGACGGTTCCTGCGACCCAACCGGCCGGATGCCGGTCTGTGGTATTCGCGCGATGTGGCGGCCATGGCGCGGGCGCGCGGGCTGGGCCGCGTCGCGCCTTTCTTCCTTGACGCGGAGGCGCGGGCGGGGATCGCCTATCCGGCCGGGGGCATGACCGTCATTTCCTTCCGCAACATGCATCTGGTCTATGCCCTGACCTGGCTGGCGCTGGCCGGCATGGCGGGTTTCGGGGCCTGGCGGGTGCTGCGATGAGCGCCTTGCCGCGGGACTGTCCCGGCCTTTTGCAGGATGCGCGGCTGCCCCTGATCGTCAGCAGCCTGAAGCGGCTGACGGGGCGGCAACTGCTGGCGCGGGGCGCCGATCCGGTGCAGGGGCTGTGGCTGGCCTCCGCCGCCATCGTCGCTCATGGCATTCAGGCCGATCCGGTTTTCTTTTTCGGCAACCGCACCGCGCTGGACCTGTTCGAGACGACACCCGGAGCGTTCGCCGTCCTGCCGTCGCGCCTGTCGGCCGAACCGGGCCTGCGGGCGGAACGGGCGGTCCTGATGGCCCGTGTCGCCCGCGACGGTTATACGGACGCCTATTCCGGCGTGCGAATCTCGGCCAAGGGGCGGCGTTTCCGCATCCGGCAGGCCACGGTCTGGAATCTGCTGGACGAAGAGGGTGCGGTGCACGGCCAGGCCGCCATGTTCGCCCACTGGACGCTGCTGGGCGACGCGCCGCCGGGCGCCGGGTTCTGATAGGGTAAGGGCGATATCACGCTGAAGGGGACAGCCGATGCTGCAACCGCCGCCGGCCCGGCCGGGGATGCGCGAGGATGAGGTCGATACGCCCGCGCTGCTGATCGACCTGGAGGCCTTTGAAGACAATCTGGACCGCATGGCGCGGCTGCTGGCGCCGACCGGCGCGCGGCTGCGTCCCCATGCCAAGACCCACAAGTCGCCGGTGATCGCGCAGTTGCAGATGGCGCGCGGCGCGGTGGGCCAATGCGTGCAGAAGGTGGCCGAGGCCGAGGTGATGGCCTGGGGCGGGGTGCCCGACATCCTGGTGAGCAACCAGGTGGTGGGCCCGGCCAAGCTGGCGCGGCTGGCGGCGCTGGCCCGCATCGCCCGCGTGGCGGTGTGCGCCGACGATGCCCGCCAGGTCGCCGCCATCG
>CALDFO010000443.1 GCA_937942205.1 uncultured Alphaproteobacteria bacterium | reverse complement strand
ACTTGCACTTGATGCAGGCTTCGGTGACGACATAGGTCATTCGGCAGATGCTCCGGCGGGCGAAAAACGGGCAGTGCTTAAGACGGGCCGCCCGGCGAGGCAAGGGGCTTCAACAGCGCATGGCCCTGAGAATGGCTCTCAGGGAATAGCCTTCAATTTTCCAGGATTTCATAGAGGTTCCGGGCCTGCGGCGCGCCGCCCCGCCGCTCGGCCAGCGCCAGGATCCGCACCACCAGGATTTGAGTTCCCGACCTCAGCGTAAGGACATCGCCGCAGCGGACGGCATGGCCGCATTTGACGACTCGCGCCCCGTTGAGCCGGACGCGGCCCGCTTCGGTCGCCGCCTGGGCCAGGGACCGCGTGCGATAGAAACGGGCGTGGAACAACCACCTGTCCAGCCGCCCTCCGGTCATCGCGCCTTCAAGGCCGCCAGGCGCGCAAAGGGCGAATGCGGGTCGGGCGGCGGCTCGGGCTTGCGCGGTTTCTCGTGGCCGCGTGGCGCGGCGGCGCGTTTTTCCGTCATGCGCCGCCAGACCGGCTGCGCCCCTTGCACCTCCACGGTGCGCCAGCCCAGGGCCGTGAGAACGGCGCGCGCTTCATCCTTGCCCGCGCCCAGCAGCGAGACGATGCGGTTGAGCAGCGCCTCGGCGCTCTCGCCCGACGATAGGCCTTTCTCCAGTTCGTCCTCCAGCCGCTCCAGCATGTCGAAACGGATGGCCCGCCCGCCCAGTGTGGCGAAACCGGCGGCCCGCAGCGCGGCCGCGTCGCTGTCCTTGTCCACCGCGAAGGAGGTCAGGCCCGGCGCGGGCGCGGCGGGCGGGAAGTCCTTCTTGGTCCAGATGCCCCAGAGCAGGGTCAGCAGCGCCGCCGCGTCGGGCCGCAGCAGGCGGGGCAGGTAGATCGTGCGCCGCCCCACCCATACGCCGAACGGCCGCAAGGCGCGCAGCACCGGCCCCAGCTTGCCGGGCAGCGCGACCGCCGCACGGTCCAGCGCCGCGAAATTCTCCGCCAGCTGGTGCGCCACGCCGCGCGCCTCGCCGGGCAGGGCGCCGGGCGTGCCCGTGCGGGCGTCCGCCGCGTCGCGCAGCGCCAGCAGCGGCTGCAGGCGCGCGGCGATGCGGGCGTTGATCCAGTCCCGCAGGCGCGCCTGCAACGGCTCGGTCTTCACATGCGCGTCGGCCATCACCTGCACCTGCGGCGCCAGCGGCGAAGGCCCGGCCACCAGTTTTCCCACGATCGCGCCGTCCCACCACAGCTTGCCATGCTCGCTCAACGTGATGGCGGCGTCATCGGCCTGGGCCAGCGCGATGCCGCGGGCGGCGATCTCGCTTTCCAGGCCCTTGAGCGCGGCGGCGCGCAGGGTGCGGCCGTGAATGCCGCCATCCTCGCTGTCGGCCGCGCGCGGATCGGGCACGAAGCGGAAGCCTTCCAGCTTGCCGATGGCCTCGCCGCCGATGGAGACGCCGCCGGCTTCGTCCAGCGCCAGACTGGCGAATTCGTCGTCGCGCAGATGCTTCATCAGCACCGATGTGCGCCGGTCGATAAACCGTTGTGTGAGCGCTTGGTGCAGCGCGTCGGACAGCCGGTCCTCCACCGCGCGGGTGATGCCCTGCCAGTGCGCCCCGTCGCGTGTCCAGCCCTGGCGGTGCGCCGCATAGGTATAGGTGCGGATCATCGCCAGCCGCCCCGACAGGGTGGCGACATCGCCCTCGGTCACATCCGCGCGCGCGATCTGGCGGGCCAGCCAGTCGTCGGGAATGGCGCCGTCCTGTTGCAGGAACTGGAAGACCGATTTGACCAGCTTCACATGCTCGTCGGTGGACAATTTGCGGAAGTCGGGAAGCTGGCAGACATCCCACAGACGCAGGATGGTATCGCGCGCGGTGGCGGCCGCCTTGATCTCGTCATCGTCCGACAGCAGTTTGAGCGCCACCGCGTCGCTGGCGGGCCGCGCCCGCGTCAGACCACGTTCCGGCGGCGGCATATCCAGACTGTCGTTCAGCGCCGCCAGGCTGCGGAAATCCAGCGCCGCATTGCGCCATTGCAGGACGCGCACCGGATCGTAACGGTGGCTTTCGATCCGCTGCACCAGTTCGTCCTCGAACGGCTCGCAGTCGCCGGTGACGCCGAAGGTGCCGTCATTCCTGTAGCGCCCGGCGCGGCCGGCGATCTGGCCGGCCTCGTCGGCGCGCAGCGGTCGCATCCGTGCCCCGTCGAACTTGTCCCGCGCCGCGAAAGCGACATGGTCCACATCCATGTTCAGGCCCATGCCGATGGCGTCGGTCGCCACCAGGAAATCCACATCGCCCGACTGGTACAGCTCCACCTGGGCGTTGCGGGTGCGGGGCGACAGCGCCCCCAGCACCACCGCCGCGCCGCCGCGCTGGCGGCGGATCACCTCGGCGATGCCATAGACTTCCTCGGCCGAGAACCCCACCACCGCGGAGCGGCGGGGCAGGCGGGTGAGTTTCTTGGCGCCGGTCCAGGCCAGGTCCGAGAAACGGCTGCGGGTGACGAACCAGGCTTTCGGAATGAAGCGCTGGATGATGCCGCGCATCGTGTCGCTGCCCAGGAACATGGTCTCCTCGGTGCCGCGCGCGTGCAGCAGGCGGTCGGTGAAGACATGGCCGCGTTCGGGATCGGCGCAGAGCTGGATTTCGTCCACCACCAGGCAGGCCACCGGAATATCCAGCGGCATCGCCTCGACGGTGCAGACATAGAAGCGCGGGTTTTTCGGCCCCTTGGGAACGATCTTTTCCTCGCCCGTGATCAGCGCCACCTCGTGCGGTCCGCGCTCCCGCACGATGCGGTCATAGACCTCGCGCGCCAACAGGCGCAGCGGCAGTCCGATCATGCCGGACTTGTGCGCCAGCAGCCGCTCGACGGCGAAAT
This sequence comes from uncultured Alphaproteobacteria bacterium, assembly GCA_937942205.1. GTDB lineage: Bacteria > Pseudomonadota > Alphaproteobacteria > Micropepsales > Micropepsaceae > Rhizomicrobium. The sequence continues at coordinate 6,432 of CALDFO010000443.1, read as the reverse complement.
GGGTCTTGCCGGTATTGGTGGGGCCAAGGACCGCCGTGACCTTGGCGGCGGGATCGCGAGTCTGTCCGGTCTGCATAACCCCTTCATCGGGGCTGCGGGCCCATGAAGCAAGAGACGCCGGGCAGGGAAAAATGACGGCTGTGGACGGTCAATTAAGAATAGAAACCAAATGGGAACGAACGCGGCCCGAATCACTAACCAATTCAATATCTGCCTTTGTTCTCATACATTTACGATGGTCCGCGCACGGCTTTACCCACCATATCTGGTAGTCCGGCCGAGAAATGGCGCTTTGTCCGGCCCCGGCGACTCCATTCCGTACCCGGACGAAGTGCCGGACGAAATGAACGGCGTTCAGCGGGGCAGCCCGTCCAGAAAGGCGGTGATTTCGCCGATCACCTGGGCCCGGTTGGAGCGCCAGATGGTGTGCTGGGCCTCGGGGAGGTGCACCACGCGGGCCCCGGAATGGGCGGCGGCGAAGGCGTCGGCCTGAACCCTGCCGGCGGCGTTCTGGCGCTCGATGAAGGCGCGCTGCGCCGGTGAAGCCTTCTGCGGAACGGCGAGGGTGGCGAACAAGGCCAGGATGGGCAGGGGGCTGGCGCCATACTTGCGCCCGCCATTGATGACGGCGAAGCCGATGCGGGCCTGCGGCGAATCCTGGCCCATGGGCAGCGGGCCGGTGCGGCTTGCTTCGGCCTCGGTGGCGGTCAGATCCGTCTCAAAGTCCGCCAGCGCCGCGCGCATCTCGGTGATGGGCGGCACCAGGTCGAGCTGGCCGGGGCCCGCCCGGAAGCGTCCCAGCTTTTCACGCAGGTCATTGGCGGCGATGACCAGGTTGGTGCCCAGCGGGACGGTGCCGCCGGGCACATAAAAGGCATAGGCGTAACCGGCATCCAGATAGATCAGCCCGGCGACACGGTCCGGGGCGCGCGCGGCGATGCCGCTGAGTTCCTGACCCGCGATGGAATGGCCCGCAATGACCGGCTTTTCCAGCTTCAGCGCATCCAGGACCGCCAGCACATCCGTGGTGAGACGGTCCGCGGAATAATCGCCGCTCGCCGGATCGGGCTTGTCGGAGTCGCCATAGCCGCGCCGGGTAATGCCATAAACGTGATATTTGGCGATCAGAGCCGGCGCCAGGTCGTCGAAGTTATGGGCGGACGCATTCAGCCCGGACAACAGCACCAGGGGGCGGCCGCTGCCGCCCCAGTCCACCACCTCCAGCCTCACCCCGTCGTCCACCGCGACCAGGCGGGTGGCATGGGTGGTGGCATCCGGGACGGGCGCCGTCTGGGCGGCGGCGGGCAGGGCCAGCAGCGCCAGCAGCAGCGCCGAAATCATGATCCGCATTTGCGACTCCCTTTGGCTAAGGCTGACACGGGGTTGAAGGATTGTCATTTGAAGGCGGAGCCCCGGCAACAACCGGTAAAAATGGAAAAAATACCGGTGGATGACGGGAAATCGTCCCGCGCCGCGCCGGGGGGCGGGCGCCGGCCGCCGCCAGACTTGACCAAAGCGGCTGCTTTGCTTATGAACCCCGCTCTTTCCGAGGTAAAAACCGCGGAAAACCTCGAGAATCGGAAGAGTTAGCCATGTCCCGCCGCTGCGAATTGACCGGAAAAGGCTTGATGGTCGGCAACAATGTCAGCCACGCCAACAACAAGACCAAGCGGATCTATCGTCCGAACATCCAGCTCGTCGCGCTGACCAGCGAACTGCTGGGCAACAGCTACAAGCTGCGCATTTCGATGAACGCGCTGCGGTCGGTGGACAAGAATGGCGGCCTGGACCCCTTCATCCTCAAGACCAAGGACAGCCTGCTGTCGCCCAAGGCGCTGCGCCTGAAGCGCGCGATTGCCAAGAAGGCTGCCGTTAAAGCAGCCTGACAGGTCAAACAATAATCCGCTGACGGATTGACGGCACGGGGCGCGCAGGCGCCCCGTTTTCGTTTGCGGCATGTCGCTTGCGTGAAACCACCCCGAAACCAATGGGAATGTCCCGGATTGTGACATGCCGGGCGGGTCGGGGGTATCGTGCGAGCCTATGATTACCGCAATGGGGCGCATATCGCGCCCATGGTGGCGCTGGAGGCCGATGAGGGCCCCTACCGCCTGCGCCGGGGCGGAGACGCCGTCTGGCCGCCCCGCGACCGCGCCTATGGCGGCGAGGCTCCGGGCCTTCTGACCCGCCACGCCCGGCCTATCCGCATTTCCACGCGCCTGGCCGTGCCGGTGGCGCTGCTGGTGACGCTGCTGGGAGCGGCCTATCTCTATACCGACGCCTATCTGCGGCTCTCCGGAGCGCCGGTGATGGTCCAGCGCGCCCTGCTGGCGGTCAGCGATCTGATCCTGCCGCTGGCCTGGACGGCGCTGCATCTGACCAACCGCCGCTATGGCGCGCCCTATGCTTTCGGCCAGCTGGTGGCCGGCCTGGGCATCATCATCGCGGTGGCGCTGATCAATCCCTGGAACATCAGCAACTGGATCGCCGGAGCCCCGGCCCTGAGCTGGCGCGCCACGGTGGCCTTCACCATGTCCTTCCTGCTGGCCAACTATGTGGCGATCATCGCCTTCGACGCCTTCCGCGGTCCGCGCTGGTGGAGCGCGCCGCTGGCCGCCTCCTTCGCCGCCAGCCTGGTGTTCAGCGCCGTCTATTACCCGGCCGCCTTCGCGGGCGGGGCCGAGGTGGCCTGGGCCGACTCCGCGCTGGTGCATTTCGTGCTGTTCTTCGGCGAGAGCGTGCTGCTGCTGGCGCCCTATCACCTGCTGCGCCCGGCGATGCGTCCACTGCATGGGATGAATGGGTACTGAAGTTCGCAAAGGAACTTTGCGAACTTCAGTACGCGGCGAACGAGGCGTGTTTGGCGAAGCCAATGAAACGATCCGTCGCTAGCGACAGCGTCGTGCGGCGGATCGTTTCGAATGCCGAGTAAGCCGCCGGAGGGCTGTCGTCACAAGTACAGAACCTAAGCCCGCTTCCGCCGCCTCGCCGTCACGTCCTCCGCGAACAAATCCGTCAGTTGCTCGGTCATCGCCCCGCCCAACTGTTCGGCGTCGACGATGGTGACGGCTTTGCGGTAATAGCGCGTCACGTCATGGCCGATGCCGATGGCGGCCAGTTCGACGCTGCTGCGGGTTTCGATCTCCTCGATCACCCGGCGCAGATGCTGTTCCAGATAGTTTCCGGCATTCACCGACAGGGTGGAATCGTCCACCGGCGCGCCGTCGGAGATCACCATCAAAATCTTGCGCTGCTCGGGGCGGGCGATGATGCGGTTGTGCGCCCAGGTCAGCGCCTCGCCGTCGATATTTTCCTTCAGCAGGCCTTCGCGCATCATCAGGCCCAGATTCTTCTTGGCCCGCCGCCAGGGCTCGTCGGCGGCCTTGTAGACGATATGGCGCAGATCGTTCAGGCGGCCCGGCTGGGGCGGCTTGCCCGCCGCCAGCCATTTCTCGCGGCTCTGGCCGCCTTTCCAGGCGCGGGTGGTGAAGCCCAGGATTTCGGTCTTGACGCCCACCCGTTCCAGGGTGCGGCCCAGAATGTCGGCGCACATCGCCGCCACCATGATGGGGCGGCCGCGCATCGAGCCGGAATTGTCGAGCAGCAGCGTCACGCAGGTGTCGCGGAAGGTGGTGTCCTTTTCGCGCCTGAAGGAGAGAGGATACATCGGGTCCATCACGATGCGCGGCAGCCGCGAGGCGTCGAGCATCCCTTCCTCCAGGTCGTATTCCCAATGCCGGTTCTGCTGCGCCATCAACAGGCGCTGCAGCTTGTTGGCCAGGCGCGACACCACGCCCTGCATCGAGGAGAGTTGATGGTCCAGGAAGGAGCGCAGCCGCGCCAGTTCTTCCTGCTCGCACAGGTCGGGGGCGGAGATTTCCTCGTCGAACTCGGTGGTGAAGACCCGGTAGCCCCATTCGTCCTGATGGCTGAACGGCGCTTCCCGGCGCTGCGGCTTGGCGCCGTCCTCCGGTTCGGTGGCGTCGGACAGGTCCTCGGCATCCTCCGATGCCTGGTCCGACTGCATCTCCTCGCCGTCCTCGCTGTCGGCGGCGGCTTCGCGGGCGGCGGATTCGCCGTCCTGCTGGGCGTCCTGGTCCTCGCCCTGGTCGTTCTCGCCGTCGGGGCTTTCGCCCTCCGCCTTGTCGTCGGAGTCCGTATCGCTGTCATTCTGGTCGCCATAGGCCAGATGGTTCAGCAGCGTGCGGGTCAGCCGGGCGAACGCCTGCTGGTCGCGCAGCGCCCCTTCCAGCCGGGACAGGTCGGCGCCGGCTTTTTCCTCGATCAGCGGACGCCACAGATCCACGGCGGCGGCAACGGCGGCGGGCGGCTTTTCGCCGGTCAGCTTTTCGCGCACCAGAAGCCCGATCACATCGGCAATGGGAGCCTCGTCACGAGTCTTGGCCTTGGCCAGGCCGCGCGCCACCAGCCGCTGTTCCAGGCCCGCGGCGAGGTTCTGTTTGACGCCCTGCATGGCCAGCGCGCCGATGGCTTCCACCCGCGCCTGTTCGGCGGCCTCGAAGATGGCGGCGCCTTCGGGCGACTGGGGACGGAATTTCGCGTGGGTCTTTTCCTCGTGATAGGCCTTGCGCAGCGCGTAGGCGTCGCCGGTGCCGCGCACCAGCGCGATGTCCTGGATCGAGAGATTGCGGTGCGGCGAGGGCAGGCGGGCCTTCAGGCCCTTGAGGCCCGGCGGCTCGCTGGAGAAATTGACTTCCAGTTCCGGCTCGGCCGCCAGCGACCGCACCGCCACCGAGACGGCGCGCTTGAACGGTTCGGCGGGGGATTCCGGTTTTGTCATTCCTGTCTCAGTTCGTCATGGCCCGGCTTGTCCGGGCCATCCAGTTCGTTTCCAAACTGGATCCCCCGCATGCGCGGGGGATGCTCGTTGCTACGCAACGAGCACCTTCGCCGCGCTTTCCGGCAGTTCCTCGCCGAAACAGCGCTGATAGAACTCCGCCACCGAGGCGCGCTCCAGCTCGTCGCACTTGTTGAGGAAGGTGAGGCGGAAGGCGAAACCGACATCGCCGAAGATTTCGGCATTCTGCGCCCAGGTGATGACCGTGCGCGGGCTCATCACCGTGGACAGGTCGCCCGCCATGAAGGCATTGCGGGTCATGTCGGCCAGCCGCACCATCGCCGACACCGTCTTGCGGCCTTCCGGCGTGTTGTAGCCGGGCGCCTTGGCCAGCACGATTTCCTCCTCGGCGTCGTGCGGCAGGTAGTTCAGGGTGGTGACGATGCTCCAGCGGTCCATCTGGCCCTGGTTGATCTGCTGGGTGCCGTGATACAGGCCCGTGGTGTCGCCCAGGCCGATGGTGTTGGTGGTCGAGAACAGGCGGAAGGCCGGATGCGGGTGGATCACCTTGTTCTGGTCCAGCAGCGTCAGGCGGCCGGAGACTTCCAGCACCCGCTGGATCACGAACATCACATCGGGGCGGCCGGCGTCATACTCGTCGAATACCAGCGCCACCGGCCGCTGCAAGGCCCAGGGCAGCAGGCCCTCGCGGAATTCGGTCACCTGCTGGCCGTCCTTCAGGACGATGGCGTCCTTGCCGATCAGGTCGATGCGGCTGACATGGCTGTCCAGGTTGATGCGGATACAGGGCCAGTTCAGCCGCGCCGCCACCTGCTCGATATGGGTGGACTTGCCGGTGCCGTGATAGCCCTGGACCATGACGCGGCGGTTGAAGGCGAAACCGGCCAGGATCGCCAGCGTGGTCTCGCGGTCGAAGCGATAGGCCGGATCGATCTCCGGCACATGCTCGCCGCCCTTCTTGAAGGCGGGGACTTTCATGCCGGTCTTGATGCCGAAGACGCCGGCCGCGTCCACGGTGGTATCCGGCATGGCGGAAACGTCGAGGGTTTCGTCCAAGGGTTCGCTACGGGGGCTCATGATGGAACGCTCTTATCAAAAATATCCGGTCAACAATATCCGGGTCGCAGGATGTTCGGAGGAAGAAGGCGGCCCTGCGGAAAGCCGGCGCGACGGCGGACGGACGCCGCCAAGCCCGCTTCAGGACAACAACCCGGAGGCGCGCAACACACCATAGGCCTTGATGACCTGTTTCAGCCGTTCTTCCGCGCCCCGGTCGCCGCCATTCGCGTCGGGATGAAAACGCTTTACGAGTTCCTTATACCGCGCCTTGATCTCGATCAAGGTGGCGTTATGGGCCAGCTGCATGGTGTCGAAGGCCATGGTCTGGAGCCGCGTCAGGTGCCGTTCCGGGCGGCGCACCGTGGCGGTATCGCCATCCTCTGCAAACATCGCATGGCTGTCATTCACCGCGCCCAGCGGCGCTTGGCCCATCCGGGCCTTGGCCGCGCGCTTGCCCAACTGCCAGGTCGGGCGGTGGCCGGTCAGCGCGTCTTCCCGGAACTTCTGGATTTCGTCGTCATCCATGTCCTTGAAGTAATCCCAGGCCTCGTTGT
>CALDFO010000442.1 GCA_937942205.1 uncultured Alphaproteobacteria bacterium | reverse complement strand
CCGCCGCGCAGCAGGCGGTGGCGCATGCCGGGCGTGGCCATGTCCACGATCAGCGTCTCGCCGTCTTCTTCATAGATCTGGGTTCCGACCGGCACTTTCATGATGGCGTCGTCGCCACCGGCACCGGTCATCACCTTGCCCAGGCCGCCCTGCCCGCTCTTGGCCTTCACATGCTGCTGGAAACGGTAGTCGATCAGCGTGTTGAGATTCTCCACCGCCTCGGCGATCACATCGCCGCCGCGCCCGCCATCGCCGCCATAAGGGCCGCCATACTCGATGAACTTCTCGCGCCGGAACGCGATGCACCCATTGCCGCCGGCTCCGCTGGCGGCATAGACCTTGGCGACATCCAGGAACTTCATATTGCTTCCTTTCGGGTCGCACGGGCGACGGCTTCGCTCCGCTCGCCTGCCCGATGCTCCCGGCATCCGTTACCGCCCGCACCGGACGCGGCATAGACCTTGGCGACATCGAGAAAGCGCATGAAACCCTCGTTATGCGGCCTGTTTTCGCAGGAAATCGGCCCGCGTCAACAGCATGTCATGGCACAGCACCTCGGCGTTCCGGGCGGCGCAGAAGCGCAGGCGCGACCCGGCATGACGCCCGCCCAGCTTGGCCTGGACATGGCCCGAGGCGGGGGTGTCGGCGAACCAGCCCGCCAGCACCGCCGCCCACCCCATGTGATCGAAGGCATAGGCCAGAATCCGCGCCACCGTCTCGGTGGCATAGCCCTGGCCCCAGAAGGGCTTGCCCAGCCAGTAGCCCAGTTCATACGGGGCCCCGCCGCCCTCCGCCGGATGCAGGCCCGCCATGCCCAGGAACAGGCCGTCCGCCTTGCGCTCCACGGCAAAGACATGGCGGCCGTCGGGCGGCAGCGCCAGGAATTCCTCGGCATGTTCCTCGGTATAGGGATGGGGAATGCGCGCCAGCATCCGCGACACGTCCGGATCACCCAGCCACACCGCCATGCCCGGCACATCCCACGGCCTGGGCGGCCGCAGGATCAGTCTCTCGCTCTCCAGGATGCACATGTCATTCCCCGCTCGATCCTTTGCGCGAGGAATGAAAAAAGGGAGATGGCGGACCATCTCCCTCGCGATAACGGGCCGCCACATTCAGTGGCGGCCTATGTCTTCAGCCGCCTATTCCGCCGCGATCTTGGCAGCCGGGTTTTCGGCCGCGACGACGGACACGAAGGTACGGCGCTTATAGCCGGTCTTGAACGACACCTGGCCGTCGCGGAGGGCGAACAGGGTATGGTCGCGGCCCATGCCGACGCCTTCGCCCGGATAGAACTGGGTGCCGCGCTGACGCACGATCACATTGCCGCCGGCCACGGCCTGGCCGCCGAACAGCTTCACGCCCAGCATCTTGGGGTTGGAATCGCGACCGTTGCGCGAGGAACCGCCTGCCTTTTTGTGCGCCATAGGAGTGCTCCCTTAACCGGCCGTGATGCCCAGCACCTTCACCGTGGTGAAGTGCTGGCGATGACCGCGCTTGCGGTGGGTGTTCTTGCGGCGCTTCTTCTTGAAGGCGATGACCTTTTCGCCCTGGCCGTGCGCGACGATCTCGCACTGGACCGAGGCGCCCGCGACCAGCGGCGCACCGATCTTGGGACTGTCGCCACCCAGCATCAGCACATCCAGGTCCAGCTTGGCGCCGACATCGCCGGCCAGGCTTTCGACCTTCAGGACGCTGTCCTTGGCCACTTTATACTGTTTTCCGCCGGTGCGGACGACCGCGTACATGGTCTAAATCCTTGAAAATAAAGGGTTTCCGGCAGACGCGAGTCCCCGAAAGAGCGGCGGAATATACGCACAAAGCCGTCCCGGTCAAGCACCGCTTTGCCGCGCCCTTGACCGGGAAACCGGTTATGGACGGGGGCCAGGCTGCCTGGACGGATATTTCCAACAATAGAGTGCCGGACAGCCCTTTCGAGACCCGTTCCATGCCCCGCCGCCCATTCGCCCTGTCCCTGATTCTGGTTCCGCTCCTGGGCTGGGCCGGCCTGCCCGCCGCGGCACAGGACCGGGCTCCGGCCAGCCCGTCCGGCGGGGACAAAGGGGCCCTGTCGCTCCTGTTCGAGAACGACATCTTTTACGACGCCGACCGCGACTATACCAACGGCGTCGGCATCGCCTACACCACCGCGCCGGCCGACACGCCGCGATGGGCGATCGATGCCGCCCATGCCCTGCCCTTTTTCACCAAGGGCGGCGAGGTGCGCACCCGCTTCGCGCTGGGGCAGGAGATGTTCACCCCGCCCGACATCACGCTCCCCAATCCGCCGCTGACCGACCGGCCCTATGCCGGGTTCCTCTACGCCTCGATCGGCGTGGCGGCCGACAGCGGCGTGCATCTGGACCAGCTTCAGCTCACCCTGGGGATGATCGGCCCCGCCAGCCTGGCCGACCGCACCCAGGCCTTCGTGCATGGCATCGTCGGCTCGCGCACGCCCAAGGGATGGGCGACCCAGCTGCGCAACGAGCCCGCCTTGGTCATCAATTACGAGCGCGCCTGGAAGGTGGTGCCGCCACAATCGCTGCTGGGCGGGGTGTTCGACATCGAGCCGCATTACGGCGTGGCGCTGGGCAACGTCTATGATTACGTCAATATCGGCGCCATGGCGCGGTTCGGCTTCAACCTGCCCAAGGATTACGGGCCGATGCGGATCCAGCCCAGCCTGCCGGGCAGCGATTATTTCGAGCCCACCGCCGATCTGGGCGCCTATGTCTTTGCCGGGGTGGACGGCCGCGCCGTGGGGCGCAACCTGTTCCTGGACGGCAACAGCTTCGTCGCCAGCCGCAGCGTCTCCAGGATGAATCTGGTGGGCGACGTCACGCTGGGCGCGGCGCTCACCTTCCGCGCCTTCCGCCTGGCCTTCAGCCATGTGATCCGCAGTCGCGAATACAAGACCCAGTCTGACGATTCCAACTTCGGTGCGGTGAACCTGTCGGTGCGCTTCTAGTCGCCCGCTAGTCTTGCGTCATGGCCTTGAGGCGGCGCTGCTTGCGCTCCCACACCTGCGCCATCACAGCGCCCACCAGCAGCATCAGCCCAACATAGGCGGCCGACATCTTGGCGCTGGACAGGGTGAAGGCGATCCTGGCCAGGTTGTCGGAGGCATCCCCCAGCAGCATGGCCAGGTGCAGGCCGTTCTCCGCCGCGTCCAGGAAACCGCCCGCGATGGGAACCGCCGCCAGCAGGGTCAGAAGGCGGCGCATCCGGGTGGGACGCGGGGTGAAGGCTTCGCGCGCCAGGATGCCCGAATAGAAGAAGGCCAGCGCGTAAAGCGGGATGAACAGGTAATCCAGCCCCAGATTGAAGCCGGCGCGGGCGGCGAAGGCGGCGGGCGTCCAGACAAAGAAGGCGGCCCGGTACTGGGCGGCGCCGGTGAAGGATTGCAGGTCCATGGTGGCGAAGCCCGACAGGCCCCGCAGCCGCGTGTCCGACCAGAACAGGACGGCGAAGACCGCCAGCGCCAACAGCGTGGTGAGAGCCCAGCGGCGGACCAGAACCTGTTTGGTGATTTTCATTCCGGCTTTCCGATTTGTGCTAAATCCATTCTATGCGATCCCCCGCGTCCCGAACAATCGGCGACATTCTCTACAATTTTCACTGGATCCGGCCGGGCGAGGCGGCGCGGGCGGCGCAGGCCTGGGCGGGCGGTTTGGGCGGCTTCCTGGCGCGGCGCGGCATCCGGGCCATCATCAACCTGCGCGGCCGCAACGACGACCTGTCCTGGTGGAAGAACGAAACCCGGATCGCCGAGGCGGGCGGCATCGCCCATTTCGACGCCATGCTGGATTCGCGCAAGCTGCCCACCCGCCAGATGCTGATGCGGCTGATCGCCTGTTTCGACGCCGCCCCCCGCCCCTTCATGCTCAAATGTTCCGGCGGCCAGGACCGCACCAGTTTCGCGGCGGGGCTTTACCTGCTGCATCGCGACGGATGGCAGGCGATGGACACCGCCAAGGCCCAGTTCGCGCGCTTCCCCTACCTGCATTTTCCCAAGGTCCATCAACGCTGGCTGAAAGCCTTTCTGGATTTCGCGCACCAGGATGCGCGCGGCGTGCCGTTGGCCGAATGGATCGAGCAGAGCTACACGCCGGAGCGCGCCAAAGCCTGGCTGGATACGCACGGGCTGGCCGACGGCTATGCCGCGATCTTCACCGCGCCCACAAGGAGTCCGTATCAGTGGTAACCCCCTCCGGTTTCAGCTTTCGCTCGGCTCCCAAAAGGTCGCCTTCGCACGCTGAAACCACCTCCCCCTTGGAGCGTGCTTCGCACGCGAAGGGGGAGGCGGGTCTCTGGAATACGCGGTCTGATTTCTCAACCCCCTCCGGTTTCAGCTTCCGCTCGCCTCCCAAAAGGTCGGCTTCGCACGCTGAAACCACCTCCCCCTTTAAGCGCGCGCACGCGCGCAAAGGGGGAGGACGGCCTGTGTAGGTTGCGCCCCATCACCATCGCGCCGGGTGTGAATCTGTGGCGGGGATATTTCGCGCCCGCCGAGCAACAGGCATTGCTGGACGATGTGCTGGCGCGGCTGGAAAACGCACCGCTCTATCGGCCGGTGATGCCGGGCAGCGCCAAGCCCTTTTCTGTGGAGGAAAGCAATTTCGGCGCGCTGGGCTGGGTGTCCGACCAGAGCGGCTATCGCTACCAGACGGTCCATCCCGTGACCGGCAGGCCCTGGCCCGCCATCCCGCCCGCCTTGCTGGCCATGTGGCGCGACCTGGCCGCCCGGCCGGACCCGGAATGTTGTCTGGTGAACCTCTACCGCACCGGGGCGAAAATGGGCTTGCACCAGGACCGCGACGAGAACGACGACACCGCCCCGGTGATCGGGGTGTCGCTGGGCGACGCGGCCCTGTTCCGCATCGGCGGGACACAGCGCGGCGGCAAGACCGTCAGCGTCCCGCTGGCGTCGGGCGATGTCGTCGCCTTTGGCGGGCCTGCCCGGCTGGCCTATCACGGCATAGACCGCATCCGGCCGGGCACCTCCCGGCTGGTGCCGGAGGGCGGGCGGCTGAGCCTGACTCTGCGTCATGTGGCCCAGCGGCAGCGTTAGGCGGCGCGACCATAAAAAAGCCCCCGGCGGGGGCGCCGGGGGCCAAATGCGCTTTATGCGCGAGGAGCGAACCGGGAGGGGATGACCGGTGGCTCCAGCGAAGACGGGGGCTGGAAGCGAGCGGGGGGCAGAGCCAACAGCCCAAGGCCGTCTTCGAGATGTAAACTATGCCAAAAAGCCACAGGTTTCAAGAAAATTCAGCCTTGGCCCGCATTATATGATTTTAAGGGTGACAGATGCCTTTTTGTCACTTTGCGTGATGGCCGTCAGCCCCAGCTTTCCTTGACGCCCCGGCGCTTGCCGGGAACGGGGGCCGCGGCGATTTCCAGCACCGGCGCCCCCAGCCACCGGCCCTGACCGTGATGGAAGCCCAGGGCCAGGGCGGCCTTGGCCATCGCCTCGGTTTCGATCCATTCGGCGATGGTGGTGACGCCCATCTCGCCGCACAGCTTGGCCAGGCCCGACAGCAGGGCGTCGTCACGCTTGGAGGCGCCGATCTTCTTGATCATCGCCCCGTCGAACTTCACGAAATCCACCGGGAAGGCATGGAGATAATTGATGGAGGCGGCGCCGGCGCCGAAATCGTCCAGCCCCACGCGATAGCCCATCGCCCGCAGCGCCCCCACCGCCTTGCCCGCGCTTTCCAGGTCGGCGATGGCGGCGGTCTCGGTGATCTCGATCAGGGTGCGGGGCGCCAGATGGCGGCGCCGCGCCAGGATGCCCGCCAGCAGGCCGAAACTGGCCGGCGAGGCGATCGTGCCGCCGGAGACGTTGAAGGCGACATGCACATCCGGCATCTGCTCGATCAGGCCGAGAACCTTGTTGGCCACCGCCAGGTCGAAGGCGTCGGAAATACCCAGCGCCTCGATGAATTTCACGGTTTCGCCCGTGCCTTCCGGATTGGTGAAGCGGGCCAGCGCCTCGTGATGCGAAACCTTGCCGGTCGCCAGGTCGGCGATGGGCTGGTAGGCGATCTCGAACGCGCCCTCGCCCACGGTGCGGGTCATCTCGCTCAGGCGCGCCTGGGTCTCTTCCATCATGCCGGAAAAGGCCGACGCGATATCGCCGTCGCCGGCGTCGAATTTCCCCTTTTCGGCGAAGCGGTCCACCACATAGCGCAGCGACAGGATGCGCTGCTCCGCCGACAGGCCCGGCCCTTGCAGGCCGATGCGGGTTTCCGAAACCTTGGGCGGGGTGTGGCCGTCCGCCTTGATGGTCTCGGCCACTTTCTGCGCCAGGCCCAGGCTGCCGCGCGTGACCGGCGACAATGCGCCGAACGCGGTGTCGGAGATCCGTCCCGCGGCGCTGACACCCGAACCGGTGAAGGCCGCGCCGATCCGCTGCATCAGCCGGTCGGCGGCATCGGGCGCCAACCCGGCGCACAACGCATCCAGGCCCGGAATGTCCACCAGCGTCAGGGCGTCCTTTTCGCTCGCCTTCTCGGCGGCGGCCATGAAACCGTCGCGTGAGGCCAGGCCGGTGCGGGCATCGGTCTGCGGCAGGCCGGCCCGGGCGGCGGTGCGCGCCAGGGTGCAGGAGATGTTGGAGCCGTTATCCGGCAGGCGGAACATGGCCAGGCTGGCCTCATTGCCGGTGGCGAGGGTCAGCTTGAAGGGGCCGGCGCGATCGCCGCTGCGCAGCGCCTTGGCGAAGGTGGAGAACTTGGCGCCTTCCGAAGGCTTGAACAACCGGCCGGCGGAACGGCCCACCAGGGCATCGCTGCGTTCGGCCACAAGGTCGTTGGCGGCGCCCGCCGCGAACAGGATTGTGCCTTCCGGATCCATCTCGAACAGGAAATCGGCGTTGGTGAAAGCAAAACCCAGCAGACGGGCGCGAAGCGGCATGACAACCCCGAATGGCACATTCGGAAGACTGTCAGAGAAATCTTAGGATGCTGTAAATTCTTGTGACATTT
>CALDFO010000441.1 GCA_937942205.1 uncultured Alphaproteobacteria bacterium | reverse complement strand
CCGGGCGTCGTGTCCTACATCCCGTCTGGCTGGGGTGAAGACATCCAGCCGGCGATGGACGCCCAGCCTGGCCTGACCACCGATCCGAACAGCGGCATCCCCACGATGCTGTCCACCATGGTGGACCCGGAAGTTTTCCGCGTGCTGTTCTCGCCCAACGAAGCCGCCAATATCTTTGGCGAGCAGAAGAAGGGCGACTGGCTCCAGAAGACGGCCATGTTCCCGATCGTGGAACATGACGGTGAGGTCTCCAGCTATGGCGACTTCAACGACAATGGCCACGCCGGCGCCAACACCAACTTCCCCCAGCGTCAGTCCTACCTGTTCCAGATCGTCAAGGAATATGGCGAGTATGAACTGGACGCCGCGGGCCTGGCCAAGATCAACTGGGTCACGGAAGTCGATGTCGCCGCCGCGACGATGCTCAACAAGTACCAGAACCTGACGTATTTCTATGGCGTCCAGAACCTGGAGAACTACGGCCTCCTGAATGATCCGGGCCTGTCCGCCTCGATCACGCCGGCGCCGAAGGCCAATGGTGGCGTCACCTGGTTCGTGAATGGCGGCCAGCCCAATGCGACGGCGAATGAGGTCTATAACGACATCATCGCGCTGTTCCAGAAGGTGGTCAGCCAGAACAGCGGCCTGGTGAACAAGAAGGCCAATATGAAGCTGTGCATGTCCCCGGACAGCAGCGTCGCCCTGACCTTCACCAACAGCTTCAACGTCAACGTGGAAGACCTTCTGAAGAAGAACTTCCCGAACATGACGGTGGAAACCGCCATGCAGTATGGCGTCCTGGACGAAAGCAATCCGCAGGGCATCGCGGCGGGCAACCTCGTCCAGCTGATCGTGTCGGAAGTGGACGGCCAGAAGGCCGGCTACTGCGCCTTCAATGAAAAGCTGCGCGCGCACTCGATCATCCGCGGCCTGTCGAGCTTCAAGCAGAAGGAAACTGCCGGCACCTGGGGCGCTGTTGTGCGCCAGCCGTCGGCCATCTCCTCGATGCTGGGCGTCTAAGCGACGGACACACCGAAGTAGCCTGAAGGGCGGCGTCATTCCGGCGCCGCCCTTTTTATCCACCCCCCGCAAGAGAATGGGACCCAATGACGAAGCCAAAACTTTCCGGCAAAGCGAAGCCCGCTGCCGACAAGACCAAGAACGCGCCAGCCCCCGCCCCGGTTGCTCCGGCACCGAAAGCGGAGAAGCCGGCGCCGCGCCGCCGCCCAGCCGCCTCCGCGCGCGCTGCCGCTCCCGCCACCCGGGGGGCCGAAAAGGCCTCCTCTTCCAGTTTCGTGTCGGTAGCCTGCAAGGTCCCCAACGGGATCATGCTGCAGAATTACCGCATGGTGGACGCGCCTGAAGCTGCCCCCGCGGGCACGCGCATGGTCAAGAAAGCTGAAAAGGATGGCCCCGCCATCCGCATCCACGGCACCGCGCGCCGGCATGGTTTTGCCCCGCGCTGCCCCATCGTCATGGGTTTCGCCATCACCAAGGGCGTTCCGATCGAGCATTGGGAACGCTGGCTGAAGGCCAACAAGGACTCGGCCATCGTCAAGAATGGCCTGATCTTCGCCAACCCGGACATGGAAAGCGTCCGGGAAGAGGCGCGGGACAACCGCAAGCAGTTCAG
>CALDFO010000440.1 GCA_937942205.1 uncultured Alphaproteobacteria bacterium | reverse complement strand
TCCCGGCATTCTTCTCTATTACACCTACTGGTTTCCGGCGGCGACGCGGGCGCGCATCCTGGCGCTGTTCTGCGCAGGCATTCCCCTGTCCTACATCCTGGGCGCGCCGCTGTCGGGCTGGCTGCTGAGCTTCGACGCCTGGGGCTATAAAGGCTGGCAGTGGATGTACATCCTGGAGGGCATTCCCACCCTGGCGCTGGGCTTCGTGGCGCTGTGGGGCCTGCCCGACAATCCGGCCAAGGCCAAATTCCTGTCGGCGCGCGAGAAGGAAATCGTCCTGGCGCGGCTGGACCAGGATCCCAAGGGCGAGGTGCACGGCTTCGGCCCCATGCTGCGCGACTGGCGCGTCTGGGCGCTGATCGTGCCGGACTTCTGCATCGTGTTCGGCATCTATGCGCTGGGCTTCTGGATGCCGCAGATGGTCAAGGCGATGGGCTATACCAACATGCAGACCAGCCTGATCGTGATGATTCCCTATATCGCCTCGCTGGGCATCCTGTGGGCGATCGGCGTCTCCAGCGACCGCACCGGCAAGCGGGCACTACATTTCTGCATCGCGGCGCTGACGGCGGCGGCGGGCTTCGCGCTGGCGGCGCTGGGCGCGGGCAACACCCTGCTGGTGGTGGCGGGCTTCTGCCTGGCCTCGGGCGGGGTCTATTCGGGCCTGTCCACCTTCTGGACGGTGCCGCCGCTGTTTCTGGGCGGCACCGCCGCGGCGGGGGCTTTCGCGCTGATCAACTGCGTGGGCAATCTCAGCGGCTTTGTCGGGCCGGGCCTGATGGGCTGGCTGCTGCAGACCACCGGCAGCTATCGGGCGGGTCTGCTGATGTGCACGGCGGTGCCGCTGGTGGCGGCCCTGTCGATGGCGCTGTTGTCGCGCAGTCTGGTGCGGAAACGGGCATGATCTCCGAGGCGTTGCGGATCGAATCCGACCGGGTCTTCGCCCGGGCGGCCTGGCGGCTGATCCCGGTGATGATGCTGATGTATGTGGTCAGCTTCCTGGACCGCGCCAACATCTCCATCGCCGCCCTGACCATGAACCGCGATCTGGGCTTTTCGCCCCAGGCCTTCGGCTTCGGCGCGGGCATCTTCTTCTGGGGCTATTTCCTGTTCGAGGTGCCCTCCAACCTGATGCTGGAGCGGGTGGGCGCGCGGCGCTGGATGATGCGCATCTGCGTCAGCTGGGGCCTGATCTCGATGGCGACGGCCTTTGTCTGGAGCCCGGCCTCCTTCGCGGTGCTGCGCTTCCTTCTGGGCGCGGCGGAGGCGGGACTGTATCCGGGCATGATCCTCTACATGACCTACTGGTTCCCGCAGGGCACACGGGCGCGCTTCATCGCCCTGTTCCTGGCGGCGGTGCCGTTGTCCAATGTGATCGGGGGGCCCTTGTCCGGCTGGCTGCTGGACAT